>NZ_MEES01000022.1:0-34624 GCF_001724535.1 Paracoccus sp. SCN 68-21
GTTCGACCAGCCGCTGCAGGGCGGTGCGTTCGGCGGCCAGGGCCCCGGCCTCGCCCTCGGCCTCGGCGCGGGCGGCGCGGGCGGCGGCCTCGCGCGTCTCCAGATCGGCGCGGGCGGATTCGGCGGCGGCCAGCGCATCCTCGGCGGCCTCGACGCGGTCGCGGGCCTGATCCTGGGCGGCATCGGCCTGATCCAGCGCGGCGGCGGCGGCCTCTCCGGCGGCATTGGCGGTGGCCAGCGCCTCTGCGGCCTCGGTCGCGGCGCGGTCGGCGCGGGTGAACATGGCGCGCAGGTCGGTGGCCAGACGCTCAGCCGATTGGTAGCGTGCAGCCAGGCGGGCCGATTCGTCGGTCAGTTCGGTCAGCCGCGCCTCGACCTCGCGCAGCGCCTCAGTCGCGGCATCGGCCAGGGCAGCGGCCTGATCCAGCCGGTCGTCATGGCCCAAGGCGGCCTGCTCCAGCTGGGCCTTCTCCCAGTCCAGCCGGGCGACCACCTCGGCGGCGTCGCGGTTCAGCGCCTCCTCGCGCTCGATGTCGCGGTCCAGCTGGGCGATGCGCCCGGACAGCGCGACGATGGTCTGGGTGGCGCGGGCTTCGGCCTGGTCCAGCGCCTCGGCCTCGGCGGTCAGGCGGCTGACCAGGGCGGCGGCGATCTGCTCCTCCTCGCGCAGCGGCGGCAGGGCGTCGTCGGCCTGCGCGCGGCGCGCCTGAGCGGCAGCGGCTGCCGCCCCCGCATCCGACACCGCGCGCACCGCCTGCGCCAGCGCCTCGACGGCGGCCAGGCGCGCGGCCTCGGCCTCGGACCAGCGGCGCAGCAGCAGCACGCCCTCGGCCAGACGCAGGCTTGCGCCGATCTCGCGGTATTTCGCCGCCGCGCGGGCCTGACGCGCCAAGGTCGCGGCCTGCGCGGACAACTGATCCAGCGTGTCATCGACCCGCAGCAGGTTCGCCTCGGCCCCGTTCAGCTTCAGCTCCGCCTCATGGCGCCGCGCATAAAGGCCCGAGATCCCCGCAGCCTCCTCAAGGATACGACGCCGCGCCTTGGGCTTGGCGCTGATCAGCTCGCTGATCTGGCCTTGCCGGACCAGCGCCGGGCTGTGCGCCCCGGTCGAGGCATCCGCGAACAGCATCTGCACGTCGCGCGCCCGAACGTCCTTGCCGGCGATCTTATAGGCGCTGCCCGCGTCGCGGGTGATGCGGCGGGTAATGTCGAACTGATCGTCGTCGTTAAAGCCCGCAGGCGCCAGCCGGTCGCGATTGTCGACGGTCAGCGACACCTCGGCATGGGCGCGGGCGCTGCGGCGCGTGGTGCCGGCAAAGATCACGTCCTCCATCCCGTCGCCGCGCATGGCGGTGGGGCGGTTCTCGCCCATGACCCATCGCAGGGCCTCCAGCAGGTTGGACTTGCCGCAGCCATTGGGCCCGACCACGCCGGTCAGCCCCTCGCGGATGACCAGATCGGTCGGGTCCACGAAGCTTTTGAAGCCATTCAGGCGAAGGCGGTCAAAGCGCAAGGGTCGGGTCCGGTCTGACAAGGAAACAGGGGGCGATTTTCCATGGGCCGGGGGGGCAAGTCAACCGGAGGACCGCGCCGGCCCCTCTGGCGCGGGACCGGCGCGCGCGATAGTCTGGCGCGATGATCCGCACCCTTGCCCTGATCCTGACCTTCCAGCTGGCCGGAGAGATCACCTCGCGCGGTCTGGGCCTGCCCTTGCCGGGGCCGGTGGTGGGGCTGATCGCGCTGGTTCTGGCCTGCATCCTGCGCCCCGCCTTGGCCGAGGCGATCCGGCCCACGACCACGGGCCTGCTGTCCCATCTGTCGCTGTTTTTCGTGCCCGCGGGCGTGGGGATCGTCGCGCATTGGGACCTGCTGCGCGATCAGGGGCTGGGGCTGGCGGTCGCGCTGATGGGGTCCACGCTGCTGGCCATCGCCGCGGGGGCCTGGGCCTTCACCGCCGTCGCCCGCCTGACCGGATCAGAGGAGCGTGAGGCGCTGAGGGACCAGGGCCGTGAGTGATCCGGTCCTGATCTGGTCCTATCTGGCGCAGGAGCCGCTGCTGTGGCTGACCGCCACGCTGCTGGCCTATCTGGGCGGGGACGCCGTATCGCGGGGATTGGGTCGGGCCAGCTGGGCCAATCCGGTGCTGATCGCGGTGATCCTGCTGGCGGTGCTGCTGGGGCTGACCGGCACGGATTACGCGACCTATTTCGAGGGCGCGCAATTCGTCCATTTCATGCTGGGCCCGGCCACCGTCGCGCTGGCCCTGCCGCTCTATGACAACCTGCCCCGCGTGCGGCGCGCCGCGCTGCCGATGCTGGCGGGGCTGCTGGCGGGGTCCGGGGTGGCGGTCGTGTCGGCCCTCATGATCGCGCGGGGTTTCGGGATCGAGGGGTCGGTGCTGGCGTCGCTGGCGCCGAAATCGACGACCGCGCCGGTGGCCATTGGCATCGCCGAACAGCTGGGCGGACAGCCGACGCTGACCGCCGCGCTGGTGTTGCTGACCGGGATTTTCGGCGCGATTGTGGTGACGCCGCTGCTGAACGCGCTGAAGATCCGCGACTGGCGGGCGCGGGGCTTTGCCGTGGGCGTCGCGGCCCACGGGATCGGCACCGCGCGGGCGTTTCAGGTGAACGCGACGGCGGGCGCGTTTTCGGGCATCGGGATGGGGCTGAACGCGGTGCTGACGGCGATCATCGCACCCGTGGCGCTGCGCCTGATGGGCGGCTGAAGATGGATATTTGAGTGAAGAAGAAGGGTCAGGCGCCCTTTGGCCGGAAGGCTGTGATCCGCGTGGGGTCGGTCTCGATCCGTGCGGCGCCGATCAGGTCCAGGCAATAGGGGACGGCGGCGAAGATCGCGTCCAGGCAGGTCGCGATGGCCGAGGGCTTGCCGGGGATGGTGATGATCAGGCTGCGCCCGCGGATCGCGGCGGTCTGACGCGACAGGATGGCGGTCGGCACCTCGCGCAGGGATGCGCGGCGCATCTCTTCTCCGAAGCCGGGCAGTTCCTTGTCCATGATGTCGGCGACAGCCTCGGGGGTCAGGTCGCGCGGCGCGGGGCCGGTGCCGCCGGTGACCAGGATCAGGTCCGCGCCCCCGTCGGCCAGGTCGCGCAGGGTGGCGGCGACGCTCTCGCGGCCATCGGGGATGATGTGGCGGTCGATGGTCATGGGCGAGGTGATGACACCCCGCAGCCACGCCTCGGCACCGGGGCCACCCTTGTCCTCGTATTCGCCCCGCGACGCGCGATCGCTGACGGTCACGATGGCGATGCGGGCGGCCCCGGCGGTCATTTCGCCACGCGGGCGTTGCGGTTGGCGATCAGCTTGAGGCGCAGCGCGTTCAGGCGGATGAAGCCCGCCGCGTCCTTCTGATCATAGGCGCCGGCGTCGTCCTCGAAGGTCACATGCGCCTCGCTGTAGAGCGAATGATCCGACCAGCGGCCCACGCAGGTCGCCATGCCCTTGTAGAGCTTCAGCCGCACGGTACCGGTCACATGCTCCTGGCTCTTGTCGATCAGGGCCTGCAGCATCTCGCGCTCGGGGGAGAACCAGAAGCCGTTATAGATCAGCTCCGCATAGCGGGGCATGATCGAATCCTTCAGGTGGCCCGCGCCGCTGTCCAGGGTGATCTGCTCAATCCCGCGATGGGCCTCCAAGAGGACCGTGCCGCCCGGCGTCTCATAGATGCCGCGCGACTTCATGCCAACGAAGCGGTTCTCGACAAAGTCCAGACGCCCGATGCCGTGGGCGCCGCCCAGCTCGTTCAGCTTGGTCAGGATCGTGGCGGGCGACATGGCCTCGCCGTTGATCGCGACGGCGTCGCCCTTCTCAAATGTCACCTCGATGAACTCGGGCGTGTCGGGCGCGTCCTCGGGGTTCACGGTGCGCTGATAGACATAGTCGGGCGCGGCCACCGCCGGGTCCTCCAGCGCCTTGCCCTCGGAGGAGGTGTGCAGAAGGTTCGCGTCCACGCTGAACGGCGCCTCGCCGCGCTTGTCCTTGGCGATGGGGATCTGGTTCTTTTCCGCGAACTCGATCAGCTTGGTGCGCGAGGTCAGGTCCCATTCCCGCCAGGGCGCGATGACCTTGATCGACGGGTCCAGCGCATAGGCCGACAGCTCGAACCGGACCTGGTCGTTGCCCTTGCCCGTCGCGCCATGCGCCACCGCATCCGCGCCCGATTCCTGCGCGATCCGCACCAGATGCTGAGAGATCAGCGGGCGCGCGATCGACGTGCCCAGCAGATACAGCCCCTCGTACAGCGCATTGGCCCGGAACATCGGGAAGACGAAATCGCGCACGAATTCCTCGCGCACGTCGATGATGTGGATGTTCTCGGGCGCGATGCCCAGCATCAGCGCCTTTTCGCGCGCGGGCTCCAGCTCCTCGCCCTGGCCCAGATCGGCGGTGAAGGTCACCACCTCGCAGCCATATTCGGTCTGCAGCCATTTCAGGATGATCGAGGTATCAAGCCCCCCCGAATAGGCGAGGACGACTTTTTTCGGCGCGTCGGACATGCGGTTAACCCTTCGTCGAAGTTTCAGCGGGAATACGGCGATTTGCGCGTTGTCACAAGGGTTCGGGGGCGATTAGCGTGGGCGCGATTTCAATCGGGTGATTTGATGCTGGCCTTTCGACTTCTCCGCCACGCGATCCTGCAGCTGATCGGCAACATGGGCGCAGCGCTGACCCTCTCTGTCCTGCCGCTGCTGCTGGCCGCCCTTGGCATCGGCATCGGGGTGGTCGCGCGCCTGGTCCTGGCGGGCGGCAATCTGTCCGGGATCGCGGTCGGCGCGGTGTCACTGGCGATCGTCGCGACCTTCGTGCTGGCCTTCGTCAGCCTGGCCGCCTCCTGGCATCGTCACGTCCTTCTGGAGGAAAGCCCGCAGGTCTTCCGCAGCATCGAAGGCTCCGAGGCGCGCTATTTCGGGGCGGCGGTCAGGATGACCCTCGTCATCGTGCTGATCGTCGTTCTGCCCCTGACCCTCGTCGTGGCCGTGAACGCGTCGCTGAACGGCAGTGTCTACGTCGTCATGCTGGTCAGCCTCATCCTTGGGATCGCCGTGGCCATTATCGGCCTGCGCCTCGGAACAGGGCTGGCCGGAGCGGCCATCGGCGCAGAAAAGCCGCTGACGACCGGCTGGAAGGCCACGGAATCGCATCTGGGCACCCTGCTCGTTCTGGCCGTGTTCAGTCAGCTTCTGCAGACCATCTTCAATCTCGCGTCACAGATCCCCGGCCTTGTGGGGCTGGTGGCCACGCTTCTTGCCGCCTGGCTGGGCGCCCTGCTGTCGCTGTCGCTGATCACGACGCTCTGGGGCCACTTCGTCGAGGGACGTGCGCTGCGCTGACGGCTTGCCAAGGGCCGCGTTTCGCGGCATGGGCGGGGCATGGAAAACTTTGCCGCCGCCGTCCGTCTGGCCGAGGCCGCGCTTCGCGACCTGTTCGAGCCCACGCCCTTGCAACGCAACGACCACCTGTCGGCGAAATACGGCGCCGACATCTGGCTCAAGCGCGAGGACCTGACCCCCGTCCGCAGCTACAAGCTGCGCGGCGCCTTCAACGCGATGCGCAAGCTGGTGGGCGACGGGGCGCCCGCCCATTTCGTCTGCGCCAGCGCGGGCAACCACGCGCAGGGCGTGGCCTTTGCCTGCCGCCATTTCGGCGCGCGCGGCACGATCTTCATGCCGGTCACCACGCCGGGGCAAAAGATCGACAAGACGCGGATGTTCGGCGGCGACGCCATCCGCATCGTGCTGACCGGCGACTATTTCGACCAGACCCTGGCCGCGGCCCAGGCCTTCTGCGCCGATGAGGGCGCGCAGTTCTTGTCGCCCTTCGACGCGCCCGACATCATCGAGGGACAGGCCACCGTGGGCATGGAAATGCTGGCCCAGTTGGGCCGCGCCCCCGATCTGGTCGTGCTGCCCGTGGGCGGCGGCGGTCTGTCGGCGGGCGTGACCAAGCTGCTGGCGACCGAGGCGCCGGACACGCGCTTTGCCTTTGCCGAGCCCCTGGGCGGTGCCAGCCTGCAGGCGGCTCTGCGCGCGGGCGCGCCGGTGGCTCTGCCTGCGGTGGACAGCTTTGTCGACGGGGCGGCGGTCGCGCGCATCGGTGCCCTGCCCTTCGAGGCGCTGTCGCGCTTTTCCGAACATGACGTCTATCTGGCCCCCGAGGACCGCATCTGCCGCACCATGCTGGAGATGCTGAACACCGAGGGTGTCGTGCTGGAACCCGCCGGCGCGCTGGCGCTGGACGTGCTGGGCGATCTGGGCGATCTGTCGGGCAAGACGGTGGTGGCGGTCTGTTCGGGCGGAAATTTCGATTTCGAGCGCCTGCCCGAGGTCAAGGAACGCGCGCAGCGGTTCGCGGGCGTGAAGAAGTATTTCGTTCTGCGCATGCCGCAGCGCCCCGGCGCGCTGCGCGATTTCCTGGAGCTGCTGGGCCCGAACGACGATATCGCGCGGTTCGAATACCTCAAGAAATCGGCCCGCAACTTCGGGTCCGTGCTGATCGGGATTGAAACCTCCGAGCCCGCGAACCTGACCGCGCTGATGGCGCGGCTGGACCAGTCGGGCTTTGCCTATCGCGACATCACCAATGACGGCATCCTGTCCGAGTTGTTGGTCTGATCACGAGGCCCAGGCAGTCTGCGCATTGGGCGGCTCGCCCCCCATCACATGCGGCAGGTCGCGCAGAAACAGCTGCTTGGTCTGTCCGAAGCTGGCGCGCAGGACGGCGGGGCCCAGGGTGAAATGCCCCTCGCGGGCCAGCTGCTCCTCTCCGCGCCGGCATTGCGCGCAGAAATCGGAAAAGCCCAGATTGGCGGCCAGCCCCCGCAGCAGGTGCAGATCCTCGGCCAGGTGCAGGGTCCGGCCATCCAGCGCCGAAAGATGCGCCTCGACCTCGGACAGGATCATGTCGATGATCGGTGCCAGATCGTCCGGCCCCAGCTGGTCGCGCAGTTCGATGACTCGGCTCCAGTCGATCATACCCATACCTTTCGAATCGTTACCATTCCTGTCTAGCCGCTTCGGGTTGCGAAACATTTAATGGCAATGGACAGGGCGGTTTACCCCAAGTTTACGACCCGGCGGCTAAACACATCCCATGACAGCCGCGAATCGCCCCCAGACCAATCCCGCCCCGACCCCGCCCAGCACACGGCGGCTGGTGCTGCTGGTCGATGACAGTGCCTCCCAACGACGCCTGCTGGCCCGGTTGCTGAAACTGGGCGGCTATGAGGTGATCGAAGCCGCGAACGGGGCCGAGGCGCTGGACCTGTGCACCCGCCTGGTGCCGGATCTGGTGCTGTCGGACTGGATGATGCCCGAGATGAGCGGGCTTGAATTCTGCGCCGCCTTCCGAAAGCTGCCGCGCCCGAATTACGGCTATTTCCTGCTGCTGACGTCGAATGCCGATGCCCGCGCCATCACCGAGGGGCTGCAGGCCGGGGCCGACGATTTCCTGACCAAGCCCGTCGCCCCCCAGGAACTGCTGGCCCGCATGGCCGCGGGCGAACGCATCCTGCGCGTCGAGGAGGAGTTGCGTGCCAGCAACACCCAGCTGCGCCACGCCTTGGCCCAGCTGTCGGAAACCCAGGCGGCGATGGAGCGCGACCTGCGCGAGGCGCGCAAGCTGCAGCAGGGGCTGGTCCGCGAACGATCCGGCGTCTTCGGCACCTTCGAGATCAGCCTGCTGCTGCGCCCCGCAGGCCATATCGGCGGCGATCTGGTGGGGTTCTTCCCCATCGGAGAGGATCGCCTGGGCCTCTATGCGCTGGACGTGTCGGGCCATGGGGTGACGGCGGCGCTGCTGACCGCGCAGCTGTCGGTGCACCTTTCGGCCTCGTCCGACCAGAACGTCGCCCTGCGCGGCGCGCAGGACGGGGGCGACGCCGCGGGGCCCAGCGCGCTGGCGCATTTCTTCAACACCATGATGCTGGAGGAGATGAACACCGACACCTATTTTACCATGATCTATGCCGAGCTGAACCACGTCACCGGCCATGTGCGGATGATCCAGGCCGGCCATCCCCATCCTGCCCTGCAGCGCGCTGACGGGCGCGTGACCCATCTGGGCAATGGCGGCATGCCCATCGGTGTTTTCGAACGCCCCATCTTTGACGAGATCGAGGTCACGCTGGAACCGGGCGACCGCCTGTTGATCGCCTCGGACGGCATCACCGAGGCCGCGACCCCCAGCGGCCGACAGCTGGGCTGCGACGGGCTGGAGGCGGTGATGCGCACCAACGCCTTCCTGCACGGCCATTCCTTCCTGGAATCGATGGCCTGGTCGGTATCCGAATATTGCCGTGGTGAACGACAGGACGACATGTCCGCCGTCCTGGTCGAGTTCCGCGCCTCGGGCCAGGTGATCCGCCTGGACGACGGCTAGAGCCGCGCCAGAAACCCGCGCAGCGCCGCCTGCGAGCCGGGATCGACCAGATGCGCCAGCGCCGCGTCCGGGCCCATCCAATGCGCGCTGTGGCCCGGCTCGGACGGCTCCGACAGACGCAGGATCGGGCGTGCGACCCAGATCTGGCAGCGTTTCTCGGCGTGCATGTCGTAATCGGGCATGAAGCAGAACCGCCGATAGCTGCACAGATGCCGCGCGGCACCGATGGTCCAGCCGGTCTCCTCGGCCACCTCGCGGTGGAGCGCGGCCAGCGCATGCTCTCCGGGGTCGATGCCGCCGCCGGGCAGCTGGAATTCCGGCACCGGCGCCTTCTGATGGGTCAGCAGGATGCGCCCATCGCGCCACAGGATCGCATAGGCCCCCGGCCGGCGGCGATAGCGGGGGGCGCTGTGGGGCGGTTGTCCGAAACGCGGGATCATGGGGCATCCTGTCTGGCTGTGCGGTGGTCATAGCGCGGGCGGCTGGCCGGGGAAAGCGGTGGCGGCCCCCGCGTCCCCTGCCCCCTTGGGATCGGCGGAAAATGCCTTATATTGGGCGCAACCGGGCGGGCCATGGCCGCGCCGCTGCCACCTCAAGGATAGATGATGAACAAGATCAACCAGATAGCCTGGGACGATACGGTCCTGCCCTTTCAACTGGACCGCAGCTCGATCCGCGGACGCGTCGTGCGTCTGGACGGGGTGCTGGATCACATCCTGTCGCGCCACGACTATCCGCCCGCCGTCAGCGCTATGGTCGCCGAGATCGCGCTGCTGACCGCGCTGATCGGCCCGACCGTCAAGCTGCGCTGGAAGCTGAGCCTGCAGGTGCGCGGCAACGGCCCGATCCGCACGCTGGCCGCCGACTATTTCGCCCCCGAGGGCGAGGGCAAGCCCGCGCGCATTCGGGCCTGGGCCAGCTTTGACGCCGACCGCCTGGACGCCCGCCCCCCCTTCGAGCAGATCGGAGAGGGCTATTTCGCCATCCTGATCGACCAGGGGCCGGGCAGCACCCCCTATCAGGGCATCACGCCGCTGACGGGCGGGTCGCTGTCGGCCTGCGCGCAGACCTATTTCGCGCAATCCGAACAGCTGCCGACGCGGTTCCAGCTGGCCTCGGGGCAGTCGCGGCTGTCGGGTCAGCCCGCCGAATGGCGCGCGGGCGGCATGATGCTGCAGACCCTGCCCGGCGATCCGGCCCAACCGACCGAGGGCGGCAGCGGCGAGGGCGGCCTGATCGAGGCCGCCGACATCCTGCAGGGCGCCGAATCCGAGAACTGGAACCGTGCCAACATCCTGCTGGACACGGTCGAGACGCTGGAGCTGATCGGCCCCACCGTCGGGCCGACCGACCTGCTGCTGCGCCTGTTCCACGAGGAGACCCCGCGCGTCTTCGACGCCCACAGGGTCGAGTTCGGCTGTTCGTGCAGCAGCGATCGGGTCCGCGGCACGCTGGCCATCTATTCGGCCAAGGACATCGCCCACATGACCACCCCCGAGGGCACCGTGACCGCCGATTGCCAGTTCTGCGGCGCCCATTACGTGTTCGACCCCCAAAGCCTGGGCTTTGAGGCGACCGTCGACCCCGAGGGCAACCCGCTAGACAGCAGCGACAAGGCGGCCGAGTGACCCTCTGGTCACCGGCCCGCCTGCACGAGGCCCTGCACCGGGCATCCGGTCCCAGTTCGGATTACGATCTGAACCCGGATGCCATGCCGCCCGACGCACCCCTGCGCCCGGCGGGCGTGCTGGCTGCATTTCACGCCGATGACGGGCGGCTGGTCCTGACCAAGCGCGCCTCGGGCCTGCGCCACCATCCGGGTCAGATCGCCCTGCCCGGCGGCAAGGTCGATCCGGGCGACACCGACGCCACCGCCGCCGCCCTGCGCGAGGCGCATGAGGAGGTCGGCCTGAATCCCGCCCAGGTCCGCGTTCTGGGCACGCTGCCGCCGCATCGCACCGTCACCGGGTTCTCGGTCACGCCAGTCCTGGCGCTGATCGACGGCCCCTTCGCCCCCACCCCCGAGGCCGGCGAGGTCGAGGAGGCCTTCACCCTGCCCTTTGCCCATGTCGCAGACCCCGCCCGCTATCGGGTGGAGCGGCGGCGCTGGCGCGGCGGCTGGCGCAGCTATCACGCGGCACCCTTCGGGCCCTATTACCTGTGGGGGGCGACCGCGCGCATCCTGCTGGGCCTGGCGCACCGGCTGTGACGCGACTGCCCGACCATATCCTGTCCGACCCCGCGCTGATGCGCGTGCTGGACGCGCTGACCGCGCAGGGCGACCGCGCCCTGCTGGTCGGCGGCGCGGTGCGCAATGCGCTGCTGGGCCAGCCCATCGACGATATCGACATCGCCACCGACGCCCCGCCGCAGCGGACGGTCGCGCTGGCCCGCGCCGCCGGTCTGCGCGCGGTGCCCACGGGCATCGACCACGGCACCGTCACCCTGGTCGCCAGCGGGCGCGGGTTCGAGGTCACGACCTTTCGCCGCGACGTAGAGACCGACGGGCGCCATGCCGTCGTCGCCTTTTCGACCGATCTGGCCGAGGATGCGGCGCGGCGCGATTTCACCATGAACGCGCTTTATGCCGACCGCGACGGGACGGTCATCGACCCGATGGGCGGGCTGCCTGACCTGGCGGCGCGACGGCTGCGCTTTGTGGGTGGCCCCGATGCCCGCATAGCGGAGGATTACCTGCGCATCCTGCGGTTCTTTCGGTTTTTCGCGCGCTATGGCCACCAGGCCGATCCGGCGGCGGTCGCGGCCTGTGCTGTGCATCGCGACGGGCTGTCGCGCATCGCCCGCGAACGCATCGGGGCCGAGCTGAAAAAGCTGCTGGCCGCGCCCGATCCCGGCCCCGCCGTCGGGCTGATGGCGCAGACCGGCGTGCTGGCCGTGCTGCTGCCGGATGCGACGCCCGACCGCCTGGCTGCCCTGCTGGCGGCGGAACCCATGCCCGGCGGCTGGCTGCGCCGTCTGGCTGCGCTGTGCACGGTCACGCCCGACCTGCGCCTGTCGCGCGCCGATCAGCGCGCCCTGAACGCGCTTCAGCGCGCCCGGGGCTGGTCCCTGGACGAGGCCGCGTTCCGCATGGGTGCCGATCTGGCGACCGATCACGCCCTGCTGGTCGCCGCCGACGGCCACCCCCTGCCCGCCGACTGGCAGGCCCGCATCGCGCGCGGCGCCGACGCGCCCCTGCCCATCGCCGCCACCGACCTGGCCCCGCTGCAGGGGCCCGCCCTGGGCCGCGCCCTGAAGGCGGCCGAGGCCGCGTGGATCGCCTCGGCATTTACCCTGCCCGCCCCTGCCCTGATCGACGGGGCCCTCATGGCCGGAAAGGACCCGACATGAGCCTGCACCGCACCTTCGGCCGCATGGTCGATGCGTTTCGCCCCGCCGAGGGCCCGCCCCCCGCCACGCTGATGGCCTTTTTCCGCTGGTGCCTGTCGGGCGCCTGGCGGGGCCTGGGCTTTGCCGCCGTGGCCTCGGCCCTGGGTGGGGTCGCGGATGTCGTCTCGGCGCTGCTGCTGGGGATGGTCGTCGATGCCGTCTCGACCAGCGCGCCGGGGATGTTCTGGGAGGAGAACTGGCGGCTGGTCGCGCTGTTTGCGGGCTTCTTTCTGGTGATCCGCCCGGCGATCTATGGCCTGTCCACGGCCAGCTCCAACGTGATCATCGGGCCGAACATCCTGCCCTTGGTGCTGTCGCGGCTGCATCGCTGGACGATGGGACACGCGGTCACCTTCTTCGACAACGACTTTGCCGGGCGGCTGGCGCAGAAACAGATGCAGACGGCCCGCGCCGTCACCGATGTCGCGTCCGAAATGGTCAACGTCGTGGCCTTTGCGCTGGCCTCGGTTCTGGGATCGGCGGCCTTTCTGCTGGCGGTCGATGGCTGGGGGGCGGTGGCGCTGCTGGTCTGGCTGGGGGCCTATTTCGCGCTGATCCGGTTCTTTCTGCCGCGCATCCGGGCGAAATCGGGGGCGCGCGCCTCGGCCCGCGCCAATGTTACCGGACAGGTCGTCGACACCATCACCAATATCAAGACGGTCAAGCTGTTCGCCCATGCCGATCATGAGGATCAGGCAGCCTTGGGCGCGATGGCGGGCTTTCGCGAACGCGCGCTGGATTTCGGCGTGGTGTCCACCTGGTTCCGCCTGTCGCTGATGATCGTCGCCGGCATCCTGCCTGTGATCCTGGTTGGTGGCGCGATCCTGCTGTGGCGCGAGGGGTCGGCGACCGTGGGCGACGTCGCCGCCAGCGGCGCGATCGCCATGCGGCTGTCGCAGATGACCGGCTGGGTCAGCATGGCCCTGATGGGCATGTGGGGCAGCATCGGAGAGGTCGAGGACGGCATGAAGACCCTGTCCCCGCCGCATGCGCTGACCGACACGGCCGACGCCCGCGCCCTGACCCGCGTGCGGGGTCAGATCACCTTCGATCACGTCGAATTCGCCTATGGGCGCGATGCGGGCGGCATCCGCGACCTGACCCTGTCCATCGCGGCGGGGGAAAAGATCGGCATCGTCGGCGCCTCGGGCGCGGGCAAGACCACGCTGGTCGGGCTGCTGCTGCGGCTCTACGATGTCGAAGCGGGCGCCATCCGCATCGACGGCCATGACCTGCGCGACGTGACGCAGGAAAGCCTGCGCCGCCAGATCGCCATGGTCACGCAGGACACGGCGATGTTCAACCGCTCGGCCCGCGACAACATCCTGTATGGACGCCCCGATGCGACACAGGATGATGTCATTGCCGCCGCCCGCGCCGCCGAGGCGCATGAGTTCATCCTGACGCTGGAGGATTACGCGGGCCGCACCGGCTATGACGCGCATCTGGGCGAACGCGGGGTCAAGCTTTCGGGCGGCCAGCGCCAGCGCATCGCCCTGGCCCGCGCGTTCCTCAAGGATGCGCCGATCCTGGTCCTGGACGAGGCGACAAGCGCCTTGGACAGCGAGGTCGAGGCCCAGGTCCAGGACGCCCTGACCCGCGCCATGCAGGGCAAGACGGTGCTGGCCATCGCCCACCGCCTGTCCACCATCGCCGAGCTGGACCGCATCCTTGTGATCGAGGACGGGCGCATCGTCGAACAGGGCGGCCATGACGCGCTGCTGGCCCGAGGCGGCCGCTATGCCCGCTACTGGAACCGCCAGTCGGGCGGGTTCCTGGGCACCGAGGAGGCCGCCGAATGACGCAGTGGCTGATCGAGCGGCTTGGTCGCAAGGGCGACGGCGTGGCCCTGTCCGGGGACGCCCGCGCGCTGGCCCCCCTGGTCCTGCCCGGAGAGGTGATCGAGGGCGAGGCCGAAACCGGCCGCATCGCCGCCCCGCGCATCGTCACCCCGTCCCCGGACCGCATCCGGCCCCTCTGCGCGCATTACCGCGCCTGCGGGGGCTGTTCGCTGATGCATGCGACGGACGCCTTCACCACCGCCTGGAAGACCCAGGTGGTGGTGACCGCCCTGGCCGCGCAGGGCATCGCGGCACCTGTGCCGCAGGTGCATGTCTCGCCCCTCGGCAGCCGCCGCCGGGCGGTGCTGTCGGGTCGGCGCACGAAAAAGGGCGCAACGGTGGGTTTTCACGGCCGCGCGTCCGAGGTGATCGTCGATCTGGCCGAATGCCATGTGCTGCGCCCACAGATCGTGGCCGCCCTGCCGCTGCTGCGACGCATCGTGGCGGCGGGCGCGTCGCGGGCGGCAGAACTGTCGCTGGTGGTCATCCACGGCCCCGCCGGGCTGGACGTGGCCGTGCGCGGCGGCAAGCCGATGGAGCCCGCGCTGTTCGCCACCCTGGCCACCCTGGCCGAGGAAGGCGATCTGGCGCGGCTGGACTGGGACGGCCAGGCCATCACCCGCCGCGCCCCGGCCCTGCCGATGGGGCGCGCCCAGGTCGTGCCGCCGCCGGGCGCCTTCCTGCAGGCGACGGAACAGGGTCAGGCGGCGCTGCTGGCGGCGGTGCGCGCGGCGCTGGCGGGGGCCACGCGGGTCGCGGACCTGTTCGCGGGCTGCGGGACATTCGCGCTGCCCCTGGCGGAACGCGCCGCCATCCACGCGGTCGAGGGGCTGGCTGCGCCTCTGGCCGCGCTTGATTCGGCCTGGCGCGCCACCCCCGGCCTGAACCGCATCACGACCGAGGTCCGCGACCTGGCGCGGCGCCCGCTGATGCCCGACGAGCTGTCACGCTTTGACGCAATCGTGATCGACCCGCCGCGCGCCGGTGCCGAGGCGCAGATGCGTCACTTGGCCGCAACGCGGGTTCCGGCGGTGGCCGCCGTGTCCTGCGACCCGGTCAGTTTTGCCAAGGATGCGCGGATTCTGGCCGATGCGGGCTATCGAATCGACCGGCTCTGGATCGCCGATCAGTTCCGGTTTTCGCCGCATGTCGAAATGGTGGCGGCGTTAACGCCCGGCTAGGCAGGGCCGTGCTATCCGTGATATTCCGGGATCACAAATAATGAAAAACACTTCAGAGGCAGTGATGAGCAAAACGACCCGTCGGACGTTCACGATTTCTATGCTGGCCTTGCTGGCTGCCTGTGGACGCCCGCAGCAGACCAACAAGTTCCAGCGCTATTCCGGCCCGCCGATCACCCAGATCCAGGTCAACAAGGGCCAGCGCCGCATGCACCTGTTCAGCGGCAGCACCGTGGTGCGGTCCTATGACATCAGCCTGGGCAACCAGCCGGTCGGCCACAAGCAGTTCGAAGGCGACGGCAAAACGCCCGAAGGCATCTATCACATCGACCGCTTCAACCCGCGCAGCGCGTTCCACCTGTCGGTCGGCATCTCGTATCCCAACCCCAACGACCGGGCCTTTGCGGAATCGCTCGGGCGCAACCCGGGCGGCGATATCTTCATCCACGGGCGCGGCCCGCAAGGCAATCACCTGTTCCCGCAGGCCCGCGACTGGACGGCCGGCTGCATCGCCGTGACGGATGAAGAGATCCAGGAGATCTATGCCATGCTGCAGCCGCGCACGCCCGTGGTCATCTATCCCTGAAAAGGCGGTCGGGCGGGCCCTTGCGCCCGCCCCTTGTTTCAGCTGCCGGTCAGCAGCGTCCACCAGATCTTGCCCGACGGCTCGGTGAACCAGGCAAAGCCCAGTTGGGTCGCCGTGGGGTCCATGATTACGTCACGTGTGTCGCGGGTGGACATCCAAGCAGCCAATGTCTGCATGTCGTTCTCATAGCTCTCGGAGATGTTCTCTCCGATGATCACGCCCGAGAAACCCTGCCGCCGCGCGCGGTCCAGGGGCGACGATCCGTCCGACCCCCAATGCCAGGCCCGATTCTGCGCCGACATGTCGCGCGCATGCGCCATGGCCGCGGCCTCCAGCTGAGGGTTGGGCATCAGCGCCGCGGCGCCGATATTGGCACGCAGGGTGTTGATCTGCTGCAACACGCGTCCGGCAATCGCGGCATTGTCCTCGACCGCGGGGGCCATGGCCTGGGTGGGGTCCATGGGGGCGGGCATCGGCATTTGCGCTAGGTTGCGCGGCCCGCACGCCCCCAGCACCATCAGCCCCAGAATCGCAAGCGCGTTGATTTTCTTCATGTTCCGGCACACTCCTCGCGCATATGTCCCAGTCCTATCCAAGGTGGGGGACGGGTTCAAACGCAACTTGGCGTGATCGCCGCGCTTGGCGGGCGGGTGGTGCCCGATCGACGGATTGAATTGCCGCAACACCGGGGCCGGGCTATATTTCCGACCATGCCGCCCGCTGCGGCGCCTCCCCCTGCAGACCGCCCCGCAAGAGCGGTGATCCGAACGAAGGACATGAGTCGATGAGCACGTCGTCTGCTTTCAATCGTCGGGCCTTTCTGGGCTCGGCCGCGGCCCTGGGAGCCGCAACCCTCGCCCTGCCCGCCCTGGGACAGGAGATCGACCCCGCCACCGGCGCACCGGTCGCCACCGGCCCCGCGCCCCAGCACAACATCTCCAGCTTTCGCGGCCAGGACTGGCGGCCGCATTTCCCGAACCTGACCAATGGCGCGATCCTGTGCGACCTGACCTCGCGCGCGGTCCACTACTGGTCCGAGGACGGCAACACCTATCGCGTCTATCCCAGCTCGATCCCGGTCAGCGAGGATCTGGTCCGCACCGGCCGGACCGAGATCATCCGCAAGGTCGACGGCCCCTCCTGGGCGCCGACCCCCGCGATGCGCGAACGCAACCCGGAATGGCCCGCCTTTGTGCCGCCAGGACCGGACAATCCGATGGGCACCCATGCGCTGTGGCTGACCTGGCAATATTACCGCATTCACGGCACGCATGACACGCGCAAGATCGGGCGCCGGTCGTCCAACGGCTGCATCGGCCTGTACAACGAACACATCGCCGAGCTGTACAACTTCACCAAGCTGGGCACCCAGGTCCTGGTGCTGTGACGCGGGCAGGCCCCCCTTGCGGGGGGCCGCCAATGCCTCAGGCGGGGTGGACCCAGCCGCCGATATTCTCGCGGATCACCTCCAGCATGACCCGGATATGGGCCGGGTCGTCGTTCAGGCAGGGGATGTACTGGAACTCGTGGCCGCCGGCCTCCTCGAAGGCCTCCTTGATCTCGCCGTTGATCTCCTCCAGCGTCTCGATGCAATCGGACGAGAAGGCGGGCGAAATCACCGCGATGTCGGTATGGCCCTGCTTGGCCAGCTCGGCCACGTGTTCGACCGTATAGGGGCGCAGCCATTCCTCGCGGCCGAAGACCGACTGGAACGTGGTGTCGATGATCCCCTCGGGCCAGCCCAGCTCCTCGCGCAGCAGGCGCGACGTCTTCTGGCACTGGCAATGATAGGGGTCGCCCTGCATCAGATAGCGTTTCGGCATGCCATGATAGCTGGCGACCAGCTTTTTCGGCACCTTGCCGTTCAGCGCGCGGCGCACGCTGTCGGCCAGCGCCTTGATATAGTCGGGGCGGTTCACATAGGGCTCGACCGTGCGGATGGCGGGCTGCCAGGTCTCCTCCATCATCACGCGGAACAGCTGGTCGTTGGCCGTGGCCGAGGTCGGCCCCGCATATTGCGGATAAAGCGGCAGGAACACGATGCGCCGGCACCCCGCCTCGACCATGCGCCGGACCACGTCCTTGGTCGACGGATTGCCATAGCGCATGCAGAAATCGACCATGACCTGGTCGCCCCATTCGTCATGGGCCATCTGGGCCAGGGCTTTGGTCTGGGCCTTGGTGATCGTCAGCAGCGGGCTTTCATCGGCCTCGTGGTTCCAGATCAGCTTGTAATTTGCGCCCGAGGTGAAGGGCCGCCGGGTCAGGATCACCAGCTGCAGCAGCGGCTGCCAGATCAGGCGGTTGATGTCGACGACGCGGCGGTCCGACAGGAATTCGTTCAGATAGCGACGCATCGACCAATAGTCATAACCGTCCGGCGTGCCCAGATTGGCGATCAGGATGCCGGTCTTGGCAGGCATGATTGCCGGATGGTCGGGGGCCGCATGGGTCGGGACCTTGGCAGCCGCAGGGGCGGGGACGTCAGAGCTGTGCATCATCATTTCCTGAGTTTGGCCAGGGCGTCGGCCAGGGATGTCGTGGCCGAGCCGGGTCGCAAGGGCTTGGGCTGGCTGTCGGACGGCGCCCAGCCCGTCAGAAAGACCAGATCGAAGGTGACCGCAACACGGGACGGATCGTCGCGGTCGGGGCTGTGGGCGGCCAGCAGTTCTATGGCGCGGGCCAGAACGGCGCGCGGCAGGGGGCGGCGCGCGCGCGCGGCCATCGCATTGCCCTCGCCCATGGCGCGCAGGTCGCGGCCCAGATGCGCCAGGTCGCGATAGCTGGCGCGCTGATGCAGCAGATCCGCCACCGGCAGGGCCAGCCCGGCGCGACCCAGCAGACCGCCCAGATCGCGGATCTCGCCCATGGGCAGGATGCGCGGGGACAGGCCGCCGGTGATCTCGGCCTCGGCCTGGGCCAGGGCGGCGCGGGGCTCGGCCAGGGTCTGGCCGCCGAACATCACGCCGATGAACAGCCCGTCGGGGGTCAGCGCGCGGCGGCACTGCACCATCTGCCCCACCGGATCGTCGGCCCAATGCAGCGACAGGGCGTGGATCACCAGGTCATGCGCACCGGGCTCCAGGTCCAGCACCGGATCATCGGCCACCACCCGCGCGTCGGGAAAGCGCGGCCCCCAGAGGTCGGGAAAACCGGTCACCAAGGCGGGCGCCGTAAAGGTTCTATTAACCTCGGCCAGCCTATCCTGCACCTCGTCGGCGGCGATCTGGTGGAACAGGTCGACGATGCCCTGACGCGCGGCGCGGCGACGCTGTCGGGTCAGGGCGATGCGGTCGGTCAGGGCGGGGCGGGGGTCACTCATGGGACTGGAACATAGGGTGCTTTCGGGCGCGATGAAAGCGGCGCTGCGGCTGCTTTATCCGCCGCAATGCCTGTCCTGCGGCGCAGGCGTGGCCGATGGCGGCGCGGGCGCCGTGCATCTCTGCGCCGATTGCTGGCCCGATGCGGCCTTCATCACCGGCGCCTGCTGCGATTGCTGCGGGGCGCCGCTGCCCGATGACGGGTCGGGGGCCGCGCAGGTGCTGGTCTGTGACGACTGCCTGGGCGCGGTCAGGCCCTGGTCGCGGGGGCGCGCGGCGCTGGTCTATGGCGGCACGGCGCGCCGGCTGATCCTGGCGCTGAAGCATGGCGACCGGCTGGATCTGGCCCCGCCCATGGCCGCCTGGCTGGCGCGGGCGGCGGCGCCGCTGGCCGTGCCCGGCATGATCGTGGCGCCGGTGCCCCTTCATCTACGCCGCCTGGCAAAGCGCAAATACAACCAGTCGGCGCAGATCTCGGGCCGCGTCGCGCGCGCCCTGGGGCTGGACCACCAGTCGGACCTGCTGGTGCGGCTGCGCCACACGCCCGCGCAGGATCATCGCGGCGTGGCGGACCGCTTCGCCAACCAGCAGGACGCGCTGGCCGTGCATCCGCGCCGGGCGGCGGGGCTGGCGGGGCGGCCGGTGATGCTGGTCGATGACGTGATGGCGTCGGGGGCCACGATCCACGCGGCGGCACTGGCGCTGCTGGCGGCCGGATCGGGGCCGGTTTCGGTCGCGGTGCTGGCACGCGCGGTCAAGGATACCTAGATAGGAGGGCAGCCACCAAAAGGACCATCATGACCATCGAGATCTATACCACCCGCACCTGCCCCTTCTGCATCCGCGCCAAGCAGCTGCTGGACCAGAAGGGCGCCTCCTATACCGAAATCGACGTGGGCGCAGACCCGGCCCTGCGCGACAAGATGACGAAACGGGCGGGCAAGCGCTCGGTCCCGCAGATCTTCGTGGGCGCCACCCATGTCGGCGGCTGCGACGACCTCTATGCGCTGGAGCGTTCGGGCAAGCTGGACCCGCTGCTGAAAGGCGCCGCCTGATCATGCGCGTGGGGCTGGTCCAGCTGTCGGTCGGCGACGACCCGGCCGCGAATCTGGGCCCCACGACCGAGCTGATCCGCCAGGCCGCAGGCCAGGGCGCGCAGCTGGTCCTGACGCCCGAGGCCACGAACCTGCTGTCGCCCGACCGTGCGCGCCAGGCCGCCCTGCTGCGCCCGGAGGCCGACGACTTGACCCTGGCCGCCCTGCGGGCCGAGGCGCGGGCGCTGGACATCTGGCTGCTGGTCGGTTCGCTGGCGCTGGCCACGGGCGATGCGGACGGGCGGTTCGCGAATCGCAGCCTGCTGATCGCGCCCGACGGCCGCATCGCCGCGCGCTATGACAAGCTGCACATGTTCGACGTGACCATCAGCGACAGCGAATCCTATCGCGAAAGCGCCGCCTATCGCCCCGGCGACCGGGCGGTCATCGCCCCCGCAGCCGGCACGGTGCTGGGCCTCACGATCTGCTATGACCTGCGGTTCCCGCATCTGTACCGGACCTTGGCGCAGGCGGGCGCGCGGGTGCTGTCCGTGCCCTCGGCCTTCAACCCGGTCACGGGCGCCGCCCATTGGGAGACCCTGCTGCGCGCCCGCGCGATCGAGACGGGCTGCTTTGTGCTGGCCCCCGCCCAATGTGGCACCCACCCCGCGCCCCACAGCCCCGACCGGCCCGCGCGGCGCAGCCACGGCTATTCGCTGGTCATCGACCCTTGGGGCCGGGTGCTGGCCGATGGCGGGGACCAGCCCGGCATCACCATTGTTTCTCTTGACCTTTCGGCGGTGGATGAGGCACGGTCCCACATCCCTTCCCTTTCCCATGACAGGCCCTTTGCGGCCCCGGACGGCCATGACGACACCCACCAGCACCCCCGACAAGACGGCTGAGGCCCGGTCCACCGACCGCCTGGCCGCCAGCCTGTTCGCCGAGGTGCTGATCGCCGACCAGCTGTCGCGCAACCTGATCCTGCGGGCGCTGCCCAAGGGGATGCAGATCTCGCATTTCTCGGTGCTGAACCTTCTGGCCCATGTGAACGAGGAACGCACCCCGGCGCAGCTGGCCGCGGCCTTTCACGTCACGCGCGGCGCCATGACCAACACGCTGGCGCGGCTGGACTGGGCGGGCCATGTCCACATCCGCCCCGATTGGGACGATGCGCGGCGGAAATTCGTGTCGATCAGCACGGCGGGACGGGCAGCGCGCGATCAGGCCATCGCGGCGTTCATGCCGCTGATCGCGGGCGTTGTGCGCGACATCGGCGCGGAACGGGTGCGGGGCGCCCTGCCCGTCCTGCGCGAATTGCGCCTGCGGTTGGAGGCGGACCCGCCGAAACCCTAACCCCGCCGCGCCGTCATGATGTAATTCACCGCCAGATCACGATCCGAGATCGACCAGCCGAAGGTGATCGGGTTGAACACCATCCCCTTGCGGTCCACGACCATCAGCCCCGCCGCCTGCGCCTGCGCGGCCAGCTCGTCCGGGGTGATGAAGCGCCGCCAGTCATGCGTGCCGCGCGGCAGCCAGCGCATGATCCATTCCGCTCCGATGATCGCAGCACCGAAACTGCGCGCGGTGCGGTTCAGCGTCGACAGGATCAGCAACCCCCCGGGCCGCAGCAGGTCGTGGCAGGTCGCGACAAAGGCCGCGGGGTCGGCGACATGCTCCACGATCTCCAGCGCCAGCACCACGTCGAACCGTTCGCCCGCCGCGACCAGCGCCTCGGCAGTGGTTGCGCGGTAATCGATCGTCAGCCTCTGCTGATCGGCATGGGCCTGCGCCACGCCGATGTTCACCTGGGTCGCATCCGCGCCCACCATGTCGGCACCCAACCGGGCCATGGGTTCGCTGACCAGCCCGCCGCCGCAGCCGATATCCAGCACCCGCAGCCCGTCGAAGGGCCGCAGGCTGCGCCGGTCGCGCCCGTATTCGGCGGCGATCTGGTCCGCGATGTAATCCAGCCGCAGCGGGTTCATCAGGTGCAGGGGGCGGAATTTGCCGTTGGGGTCCCACCATTCGGCGGCCATCGCCTCGAACTTCGCGATCTCGGCCTGGTCGATGCTGCTGGGGGTGCTCATTCGGGGGCGGTCCTTCTGGCGGGCGGCGTAGACTGTGCTTATAGTGGCAGGATGGACCGATTGGCAGGACAAATCTCCGCGTCACATGGCCGCCTTCATGCGGCATCCGAGCCCTTTGCCCGACACCAGATCGCGGTGGGCGACGGCCACACCCTCTATGTCGAGGAATGCGGCAACCCGCGGGGCCGCCCCGTGCTGGTGCTGCATGGCGGCCCGGGCGGCGGGTGCAGCCCGTTCATGCGGCGCTTTTTCGACCCGGCGCATTTCCGCGTGGTGCTGTTCGACCAGCGCGGCTGCGGACGGTCCACGCCCACCGCCTCGGTCCAGGCCAACACCACCACGCATCTGATCGCCGACATCGCGCTGATCCGCGCGCAATTGGGCATCGACCGCTGGCTGCTGTTCGGGGGCAGCTGGGGCGCGACGCTGGCGCTGGCCTATGCCGAGGCGTATCCAGACCATGTCACCGGCCTGGTCCTGCGCGGCGTCTTCCTGGGCATGCGCGAGGAGCTGGACTGGTTCTATGGCGGCGGCGCGGCGCGGTTCTTTCCCGACCTCTGGGCGCGCTTTCAGGAGCCGATCCCCGAGGCCGAGCGTCACGACATGATCGCAGCCTATCACACGCGGCTGTTCGACAGCGATCTGGGCCGCCAGGCGCGCTTTGCCCAGCCCTGGCTGATGTGGGAGAACGCGCTGGCCGGGCTGCAATCGCACCCCGTCAGCCACGCCCCCGCCGATTACGCCCGCGCCTTTGCCCGGCTGGAGAATCACTATTTCAGCCATGGCTGCTTCCTGGACGAGGGGCAGCTGCTGCGCGACCGGCCGCGCATCGAACACCTGCCCGCCATCATCGTGCAGGGCCGCTATGACATGGTCTGCCCGCCCGCCAGCGCGCACCGGCTGGCCCAAGGCTGGGACCGGGCAGAGCTGCGGCTGGTGCCTGCATCCGGGCATGCGCTGTCCGAACCCCGCATCACCGCCGAACTGGCCGCCGTCATGGATTCGATCCGCGACGAGGACCGCAGCCGAAAGTCCCCCGCATGACCGCCTCCCTGTTCCCGATCTTTCTGCTGGCCAGCGTCGCCGCCGCCGCGACCGGGGTGATCTTTCGCCCCGGCGCCTGGTATGCGGGCCTGCGCAAACCGTCCTTTACCCCGCCGAACTGGGCCTTTCCGGTGGCCTGGACGACGATCTACCTGCTGTCCGCCATTGCCGCCACGCGCGTGGCGCCCCTGCCCGGCGCGGGCATGGCGCTGGCGCTGTGGTCGGCCCAGATCGCGCTGAACACGCTGTGGACGCCGGTCTTTTTCGGCGCGCGGCAGATGGCGCTGGCGATGGTGGTCATGGCCACGCTGCTGGTGACGGTGGCGGCGATGGTGGTGTCCTTCTGGTCGCTGGACTGGCGGGCGGGGCTGCTGCTGTTGCCCTATCTGGCCTGGCTGGGGGTCGCCACGGCGCTGAACTGGCGCGTCTGGCGCGACAACCCCGAGGCGGTCGGGCGCTGAGGCCGCTTGCATTGCGCTTGCTTTTGGGGCCGTCCCCGGCTATAGGACCGATCAACAGCGGTGCAGGCGTCCAAACCCTGCCCACCGGAACTTCCGCATGGGGCCCGCTGACGGCCCCTTTTTCCTGTCCAAGAGGATCCCATGTCCGCTGATCTGCCCGTCACGAACGACCTGATCGCCAAGACCGCGATCGACCGCCGCCTGGCCGAGATCATCACCCCGGTGATCGAGGATCTGGGCTATGAGCTGGTGCGCGTGCGCCTGCAGGGTGGCAAGACCGCCACGCTGCAGATCATGGCCGACCGTCCCGATGGCGGCATCAACGTCGACGACTGCGCGCAGATCTCGACCGCGGTCAGCGCCACGCTGGATGTCGAGGACCCGATCGAGGACAACTATTACCTGGAGGTGTCCAGCCCCGGCATCGACCGTCCGCTGACCCGTCTGAAGGATTTCGCGTCCTTCGAGGGCTACGAGGCGCGGCTGGACCTGAACCAGGCCATCGACGGGCGCAAGAAGTTCAAGGGCACGCTGGCCGGCGTCGAGGGCAGCGAGGTGCTGATCAACATCGAGGAGCAGGGCCAGACCCACACGATCGGGCTGGAGTTCGATCTGCTGTCGGACGCCAAGCTGGTCCTGACCGACGAGCTGATCAAGGAAATGCTGCGTCAGAAGAAGGAAGCCGGGGTCGAGATCGACAACCTGGACGAAACCGCCTTTGACGCGATCGAAACCGATGATGCCGGCGCCACCGCCGCAGAACCCAAGGAGTGAGTGATGGCGATCACCTCTGCCAACCAGCTTGAACTGCTGCAGACGGCCGAAGCCGTCGCCCGCGAGAAGATGATCGAGCCCGAGCTGGTCATCGAAGCGATGGAGGACAGCCTGGCCCGCGCCGCCAAGTCCCGCTATGGCGCGGAGATGGACATCCGGGTCAAGATCGACCGCAAGACCGGCAATGCCAGCTTTACCCGCGTGCGCACGGTCGTGGCGGACGACGCCGTCGAGAACTATCAGGCCGAGGTCACGGTCGAGCAGGCGAAACCCTATCTGGACAACCCCCAGATCGGCGACGAGATCATCGACATCGTGCCGCCCGTCGAACTGGGCCGCATCGCCGCGCAATCGGCCAAGCAGGTGATCCTGCAGCGCGTCCGCGAGGCCGAGCGCGACCGCCAGTACGAGGAATTCAAGGACCGCGCCGGCAGCATCATCAACGGTGTCGTCAAGCGCGAGGAATACGGCAACATCATCGTCGATGTGGGCCGCGGAGAGGCGATCCTGCGCCGCAACGAAAAGATCGGCCGCGAGAGCTATCGCCCCAACGACCGCATCCGCGCCTATATCAAGGACGTGCGCCGCGAGACGCGCGGGCCCCAGATCTTCCTGTCGCGCACCGATCCGCAGTTCATGGCCGAGCTGTTCAAGATGGAAGTGCCCGAAATCTATGACGGCATCATCGAGATCAAGGCCGTCGCCCGCGACCCCGGTTCGCGCGCCAAGATCGCCGTGATCAGCCATGACAGCAGCATCGACCCGGTCGGCGCCTGCGTCGGCATGCGCGGCAGCCGCGTGCAGGCCGTCGTCGGCGAGTTGCAGGGCGAAAAGATCGACATCATCCCGTGGAACGAGGATCAGGCGACCTTCCTGGTCAACGCCCTGCAGCCCGCCGAGGTCAGCAAGGTCGTCTTCGACGAGGAGGCCAACAAGATCGAGGTCGTCGTCCCCGACGAGCAGCTGTCCCTGGCCATCGGCCGTCGCGGCCAGAACGTGCGTCTGGCCAGCCAGCTGACGGGCCTGGACATCGACATCCTGACCGACGAGGAGGAATCCAAGCGTCGCCAGGCCGAGTTCAACACCCGCACCGCGCTGTTCATGGAGGCGCTGGACCTGGACGAGTTCTTCGCCCAGCTGCTGGTGGCCGAGGGCTTCACCAACCTCGAAGAGGTCGCCTATGTCGACCAGGACGAGCTGCTGACCATCGACGGGGTCGATGCCGACACCGCCGCCGAGCTGCAGGCCCGCGCCCGCGACGTGTTGGAGGCCAAGAACCGCGAGGCCCTGGAGGCCGCGCGCGCCCTTGGCGCCGAGGACAGCCTCATTGAATTCGAGGGGCTGACCCCCCAGATGGTAGAGGCGCTGGCCAAGGACGGCGTCAAGACCCTGGAAGATTTCGCGACCTGCGCGGATTGGGAACTGGCCGGTGGCTGGACCACCGTCAACGGCGCGCGCGTCAAGGACGAGGGCCTGCTGGAGCCGCATGGGATCACCTTGGAAGAGGCGCAGACCATGGTCATGACCGCGCGCGTGCTGCTGGGCTGGGTCGATCCGACCGAGATGGACGGCGCCGATGCGGCAGACGACCTGCAGGATGATGATGACAACGAGGAGGCCGGAGCCTGACCGCTCCGGATGGGAACACAAGCTTGAGCCGTGGTGGACGTGACAAGGACCGGGACGACGACCCGGAACGCCGGTGCATCGCCACCGGCGAGGTGCAACCCAAACGCGGGCTGATCCGTTTCGTGATCGGCCCGGACGGGCAGGTCGTGCCGGATCTGGCCGAAAAGCTGCCAGGACGGGGCATCTGGGTGGCGGCCGACAAGGCCGCCCTGAACAAGGCGGTGACCAAGGGGCTGTTTTCCCGCGCCGCCAAGGCACGCGTGCAGGCCGCGCCCGACCTGGCCGACCTGGTCGAGGCGGGCGTGGCCCGCAGGCTGGTCGATCTGGTCTCCTTGACCCGCAAGGCGGGGCGCGCGGTGGCCGGGTTCGAAAAGGTCAAGGGCTGGCTGGCCGAAGGCCGCGCCAAGGTGCTGCTGCAGGCCAGCGACGGATCGGAACGCGGCAAGGGAAAACTGTGGACGCCCACGGGCGGACGCTGGTTCGGCTGCATGACCGCATCAGAATTGGGTTTGTCCTTTGGGCGCAGTCATGTCATACACGGCGCGCTTGCGAAGGGTGGCCTGACGGACAAGGTGATCTTGGAAGCCGGCAGACTGACGGGTCTGCGCGGGCATGACGACGGCAATACGGCTGTCGGGAAGGAATGAAGACGCAGATGAGCGACAAAGACGGAAAAACCCCCTTGGGCCTTGGTGGCGGCAATCGCCCCGGCGCAGTCAAGCAAAGCTTCAGCCACGGCCGCACCAAGAGTGTGGTCGTCGAGACCAAGCGCAAGCGCGTCGTGGTGCCCAAGGCAGCCACGCCGATGACGGATGCCCAGAAAGAAAAGAACCCGCTGACCGCCCGCGTGGCCGGCGACAGTTCCAAGCGCCCCGCAGGCATCTCCGATGCCGAGATGGAGCGCCGGCTGAAGGCTCTTGCCGCCGCCAAGGCCCGCGAGGCCGATGACGCCGCCAAGCGCCTGGCCGACGAGAAGGCCCGCGACGAAGAGCGCGAGCGCCGCCGCGCCGAGATCGAGGCCAAGGCCCGCGAGGAGCGCGAGCGTGAAGCCGCGCAGAAGGCCAAGGCCATCGCCGAGGCCAATGCCATCCAGGACGCCGCCGACGAGGCCCGCCGCAAGGCCGAGCCCCGCCAGGAGCGTCCCAAGCCCGGCGCAGGCGTCGCCAAGCCCGAGGCACCCGACCAGGCCTCGATCGAGGCTGCGGCCTCGCGCGCCGAGACCAAGGGCGTCTCCACCGGCGTGGCCCGCAAGACCGACCGCGCCGCCGATCGCCCTGATCGCGACAAGGCCGCCAAGGCCAAGACCGATGACGCCCGTCGCGGCGGCAAGCTGTCGCTGAACCAGGCGCTGAACGGCGAAGCCGGCCGCCCGCGCAGCATGGCCGCCATGAAGCGCAAGCAGGAGCGGACCCGCCAGAAGGCGATGGGCCAATCCGCCCGCGCCGAAAAGCAGTTCCGCGAAGTGCGCCTGCCCGAGACCATCGTGGTCCAGGAGCTGGCCAACCGCATGACCGAACGCGCCGCCGACGTGGTCAAGGCGCTGATGAAGATGGGCATGATGGTCACCGCCAACCAGCCCATCGACGCCGACACCGCCGAGCTGGTGATCGAGGAATTCGGCCACAAGGTCCTGCGCGTCAGCGACAGCGACGTCGAGCAGGTCATCGCCCCGACGGTCGACCGCGACGAGGACATGCAGCCGCGCCCCCCGATCATCACGATCATGGGCCACGTGGACCACGGCAAGACCTCGCTGCTGGACGCGATCCGCAAGGCGTCCGTCGTCTCGGGCGAGGCCGGTGGCATCACCCAGCATATCGGTGCCTATCAGGTGACGACCGACAGCGGTGCCGTCCTGTCCTTCCTGGACACACCGGGCCACGCGGCCTTCACGTCGATGCGTGCCCGTGGCGCGAACGTCACGGATATCGTGGTGCTGGTGGTCGCGGCGGATGACGCCGTGATGCCCCAGACCGTCGAGGCCATCAACCACGCCAAGGCCGCCAACGTGCCGATGATCGTGGCGATCAACAAGATCGACAAGCACGACGCCGACCCGCAGAAGGTCCGCACCGACCTGCTGCAGCATGAGGTGGTCGTCGAGGCCATGTCCGGCGACGTGCAGGATGTCGAGGTCTCGGCCAAGACCGGCCTGGGTCTGGACAACCTGCTGGAGGCCATCGCGCTTCAGGCCGAACTGCTGGAGCT
Source organism: Paracoccus sp. SCN 68-21 (assembly GCF_001724535.1). Taxonomy (NCBI): domain Bacteria; kingdom Pseudomonadati; phylum Pseudomonadota; class Alphaproteobacteria; order Rhodobacterales; family Paracoccaceae; genus Paracoccus; species Paracoccus sp. SCN 68-21. Next base: position 27,961 of record NZ_MEES01000022.1, read on the forward strand.
GCGCGCCAACCCGAACCGTGCCGCACAGGGCGCGGTGATCGAGGCGCAGCTGGATGTCGGACGCGGCCCCGTGGCCACCGTCCTGGTCCAGCACGGCACCCTGCGCCGCGGCGACATCTTTGTCGTGGGCGAGCAGTGGGGCAAGGTCCGCGCGCTGATCAACGACAAGGGCGACCGCGTCGAGGAGGCCGGCCCGTCCGTCCCGGTCGAGGTTCTGGGCCTGAACGGCACCCCCGAGGCCGGCGACGTGCTGAACGTGGTCGAGACCGAGGCCCAGGCCCGCGAGATCGCCGAGTTCCGCGCCCAGCAGACCAAGGACAAGCGCGCCGCAGCCGGTGCCGCGACCACGCTGGAGCAGATGATGGCCAAGGCCAAGGCGGACGTGAACGTGTCCGAACTGGCGGTCGTCCTCAAGGCCGACGTGCAGGGTTCGGCCGAGGCCATCGTGCAGGCCCTGGAAAAGGTCGGTAACGACGAGGTCCGCGTCCGGGTGCTGCATTACGGCGTCGGTGCGATCACCGAATCCGATGTGGGCCTGGCCGAGGCGTCGGGCGCACCGGTCATCGGCTTCAACGTCCGGGCCAACGCCCCGGCCCGCAACGCCGCCAACCAGAAGGGGGTCGAGATCCGCTATTACTCGATCATCTACAACCTGCTGGATGACATCAAGGCCGCCGCATCGGGCATGCTGTCCAACGAGATCCGCGAGAACTTCATCGGTTACGCGACGATCAAGGAGGTCTTCCGGGTCACGGGCGTCGGCAATGTCGCCGGCTGTCTGGTCACCGAGGGCGTGGCACGCCGTTCGGCAGGCGTTCGCCTGCTGCGCGACAACGTGGTCATCCACGAGGGCACGCTCAAGACGCTCAAGCGCTTCAAGGATGAGGTCAAGGACGTCCAGTCCGGCCAGGAATGCGGCATGGCCTTCGAGAATTACGACGACATCCGCCCCGGCGACGTCATCGAGATCTTCGAGCGCGAAGAGGTCGTGCGCACGCTCTGATCGGGCTGCATGAGATTACGGGAACCGGGCGGTGCAGCGGCATCGCCCGGTTTTTTCATGCCCGCGGGCGCGGCCATCCGCCGGGGCCAGACCCTGCCCGGCATGGCAAAGGGGGCGATCCTTTCGGATCACCCCCCCGCTGTTCTTCGTCGATCTGGCGCAACCCCTCGCTTGCGCCCGATCCTGTCAGTGGCCGACCGGCTTGCCCTCGAAAGTGCGGTTGCCGACGCGGACCAGAATGTTGCCGTTCGAGGTTGCCCCCTCGAAAAGCCCCTGGATCGAGATATAGCTGCCGATCGAAATCGTGCGAATCATGTCAAGCCCTCCTCTGTGCCCTGAAACAAAGTAAGTCATGAAATGGTTAAAGAAGCGTTCATAACTTAACCATCTAGGACTTTTTTCAGCAGTCAGGCAACCGGATCCGTCAAATTTGCGACACTATAGCCACATCTGCAGGGCGGGAATCAGCGGAACATCCGCCGCAGGCATAGGGTAATTGCGCAAATCACCCGCCCGGACCCAGGCCAGGCCCTGCCCCTCGCGGGGTTGCACGATTCCCTCCCACCGACGGCAGGCAAAGACCGGCATCAGCAGGTGGAATGTGTCATAGCTGTGACTTGCAAAGGTCAGCGGCGCCAGGCAGCTGTTCCAGGTGCGGATGCCCAGCTCCTCCTCCAGCTCGCGGATCAGGGCGGTCTCGGGGGTCTCTCCGTGTTCGACCTTGCCGCCCGGAAACTCCCACAGGCCTGCCATGGGCTTGCCCTCGGGGCGCTGCGCCAGAAGCACGCGCCCGTCAGGATCGATCAGTGCCACGGCGGACACCAGGACGGTCTTCACGACCGGTAATCCGCGTTGATGTCGATATAGCCATGCGTCAGATCGCAGGTCCACACCGTCCGCGCCCCCTGTCCCAACCCCAGGTCGACGCCGATCCGCAGCTCCTGGCCCTGCATATAGGCGCTGGCCGCGGCCTCGTCGTAATCCGGGTCGCGCCAGCCGTCGCGCGCGACGACCATGTCACCGAAGGCGATGCGCAGGCGGTCGCGGTCGGCCTGCGCGCCCGACTTGCCCACGGCGGCCACGATGCGGCCCCAGTTGGCGTCCTGTCCGGCGATGGCGGTCTTGACCAGCGGCGAATTGGCGATGGCCATGGCCACGCGATGCGCGTCCGCGTCATCGGTGGCGCCGGTCACGGCGATCTCGACGAACTTGGTCGCGCCCTCGCCGTCGCGGACGACCTGATGGGCCAGATCGCGCATGACGCCATGCAGCGCGGTCACGAAATCGCGCCCCGCCGGGCTGTCCAGATCGGTGATGGGCGCGCCCGCCCCCTGCCCGGTCGCCGCCAGGATCAGCGCGTCCGAGGTCGAGGTGTCGCTGTCCACCGTGATCGCGTTGAAGGTCGTGTCCAGCCCTGAGGACAGCGCCTGCTGCAGCACGCCCGCGGGGACCGCGGCATCCGTGAACAGATAGACCAGCATCGTCGCCATGTCGGGCGCGATCATCCCTGACCCCTTGGCGATGCCCACGATGCGGGTGCCGTCCGCCAGGGTCGCGGACGCGCCCTTGGGGAAGGTGTCGGTGGTCATGATCGCACGGGCGGCATCGGCCACCCCGCCCGCGTCCAGACCGCCCGCCAGATCGCCGGTGATGGCCACGACCCGCTCATGCGGCAGCGGCTCTCCGATGACGCCGGTCGACGAGGTGAAGACCCGCCCCTGCGGCAGGTCCAGCGCCGCGGCCACCGCCGCGCAGACCGCATCGACCGAGGCCTGCCCCCGAGCGCCGGTAAAGGCGTTGGCATTGCCCGAATTGATCAGGATCGCCGCGCCTTGGGGCGCATCGCCCCCCTGCGCCAGCTTGGCCTGGTTGTCCAGGATGCAGGCCGCGCGCGTGGACGACCGGGTGAAGGCCCCGGCCACCGTGCTGCCCGGCGCGATGCGGATCAGCGTCACGTCGCTGCGGCCCTGATACTTGATGCCCGCGGCGGCGCTGGCGAAATCGACGCCCGCGATCACCGGCAGGTCGGGAAACCGCGCCGGCGCCAGCGGCGATACGGGCAGGCCTGCCTTGCCCATCAGTTCGCCTCCAAAAGGTCGGCGCGGTCCAGCAGGGCGGGGTCGACGCCCTCGGTCTTCTGAACGTCGGCCTCACCGACCAGGCGGGCGATCTCGGCCTCGACCTTTTCGCGCAGGACCATCTGGGCGATCTGGTCGCGGACCTCGGCCAGGGGGGGCGCCTCGCGCAGGCGGGTCTCGTTCAGGCGGATCACGTGCCAGCCGAACTCGGTCTGGACCGGGTCGCTGATCTGGCCCGGCTCCATCCCGGCCACGGCCTCGGCAAAGGGCGCGACCATCTGATCGGCCGAGAACCAGCCCAGATCGCCGCGGTTCGGACCCGAGGGGCCGGTCGAATTCGCCTCGGCCACGTCGCCGAAATCGGCGCCGCCCTCGACCTCGGCCTTCAGCGTGGTGGCCTCCTCCTCGGTCTCGACCAGGATATGGGCGGCGTTGTATTCGGTCACGCTGCCCGCGTCCTGGAACAGCCGGTCATAGCTGGCCTGAACCTCGGCATCGGTCGGCTCGGCCTCGGCGATCTGGTCCACGGTGGCCGAGGCTAGGGTGTTGCGCCGCTGCAGCTCCAGCTGGGCGCGCACGGCCGGGGTGTCGGCGGCGGCATCGGCCACGGCGGTCTGGCGGACGAGCTGGTCCAGCATCATGTCCCACAGCGCGGGCGCGGGCATGCCCGCCATGGCCGGGTCCTGGATCGACTGCTTCATCACGATCATCTGGCCCAGGGTGATCTCCTGGCCGTTGACGGTCGCGACGACCTGGTCGGCATCCTGCGCCAGGGCCGGCACGGACAGCACCGCCGTCAGGGCAGAAGCCAGCAAAAACGATCGGGTCATGGGACGGGTCCTTTCACGGCGCGCGCCCCTGCCGGGACCGGGCCAACATTGACAGTCAGGCAGGCGGGCCCTACATCCAGACCAACTCCGTGGAAGGCGCCGCCGCCGCGTTCGTTCTGGCCCCTGATACGGCAAGGCGACCGGTGCGGGCAAGTGGGCGCCCGGTGACGTGCCTTCCCGACAACGTGATGGCGAAGGTAACATGATCGGTAATCTGGCAAAGATGGTCTTTGGCACGCCCACCGACCGCAAGGTCAAGGGCACGCGGCCCGTGGTGGCGCAAATCAACGCCCTTGAGGAGCAGTTCCGCGCGCTGTCCGATCAGGGCCTGATCGACAAGACGGCCGAGTTTCGGACCCGTGTGGCGGGGGGCGCGTCGCTGGACGACATCCTGCCCGAGGCCTTTGCCAATTGCCGCGAAGGCGCGCGCCGCGCCCTGGGCCTGCGGGCCTTCGACGTGCAGCTGATGGGCGGGATCTTCCTGCATCAGGGCAACATCGCCGAGATGAAGACCGGCGAGGGCAAGACCCTGGTCGCGACCTTCCCCGCCTATCTGAACGCGCTGTCGGGCAAGGGCGTGCATGTTGTCACCGTCAACGACTATCTGGCCAAGCGCGACGCCGAATGGATGTCCAAGGTCTTTGCCCAGCTGGGCATGACCTGCGGCGTGGTCGTCCCCTTCCAGCCCGAGGACGAAAAGCGCGACGCCTATGCCTGCGACGTCACTTATGCCACCAACAACGAGCTGGGCTTCGACTATCTGCGCGACAACATGAAGGGCAGCGTGGCCGAGATGGTCCAGCGCGGCCACAACTATGCCATCGTCGACGAGGTCGACAGCATCCTGATCGACGAGGCGCGCACGCCCCTGATCATCAGCGGCCCCAGCCAGGACCGAAGCGAGCTGTACAAGGTGCTGGACGCCTATGTGCCGCTGCTGACTGAGGAGCATTACAAGCTGGACGAGAAGGCGCGCAACGCGACCTTCACCGAGGAGGGTAACGAGTTCCTGGAACAGCGCCTGCAGGCCGATGGCGTCCTGCCCGAGGGGCAGACGCTGTATGACCCGGAATCGACCACCATCGTCCACCATGCCAGCCAAGCCCTGCGCGCCCACAAGCTGTTCCTGCGCGACCAGCATTACATGGTCCGCGAGGGCGAGGTCGCGCTGATCGACGAGTTCACCGGCCGCATGATGAAGGGCCGCCGCCTGTCGGACGGTCTGCACCAGGCGATCGAGGCCAAGGAGGGCGTGGAGATCCAGCCCGAGAACGTCACCCTGGCATCGGTGACCTTCCAGAACTATTTCCGCCTTTACGACAAGCTGGGCGGCATGACCGGCACCGCCTCGACCGAGGCCGAGGAATTCGCCGAGATCTACAAGCTGGGCGTGGTCGAGGTGCCCACCAATCGCGGCGTCGCCCGCATCGACGAGCATGACCGGGTCTATCGCACCGCCGCCGAGAAATACGCGGCCGTGGTCGAGGCCATCAAGGAGGCCCATGCCAAGGGTCAGCCCATGCTGGTCGGCACCACCAGCATCGAGAAATCCGAGATGCTGTCGGCGCTGCTGCAAAAGGACGGGATTCCGCATAACGTGCTGAACGCCCGCCAGCACGAGGCCGAGGCGCAGATCGTCGCCGATGCCGGCAAGGTCGGCGCGGTGACCATCGCCACCAACATGGCCGGTCGCGGCACCGACATCCAGCTGGGCGGCAATGTCGAGATGAAGGTCATGGAGGCCCTCAAGGCCGACCCGGACGCCGATCCCGACGCGCTGCGCGCCCGCATCGAGGCCGAGCATGCCGACGAAAAGGCCCGCGTCCTGGAGGCCGGCGGCCTGTTCGTCCTGGGCACCGAACGCCACGAATCGCGGCGCATCGACAACCAGCTGCGCGGCCGGTCGGGCCGTCAGGGCGATCCGGGGCGGTCGCTGTTCTTCCTCTCGCTGGACGACGACCTGATGCGGATCTTCGGGTCCGAGCGTCTGGACAAGGTGCTGTCGACCCTGGGCATGAAGGAGGGCGAGGCGATCATCCACCCCTGGGTGAACAAGTCGCTGGAACGCGCCCAGGCCAAGGTCGAGGGCCGGAACTTTGACACGCGCAAGCAGCTGCTGAAATTCGACGACGTGATGAACGACCAGCGCAAGGCCATCTTTGGCCAGCGCCGCGAGATCATGGACAGCGAGGAAGTGGGCGAGATCACCGCCGACATGCGCCATCAGGTGATCGACGACCTGATCGACGATCACATGCCCGCGCGCAGCTATGCCGACCAGTGGGACGCCGAGGGGCTCAAGACCGCTGTGCGTGAGCGGCTGAACCTGAACCTACCGATCCCGGACTGGGCGGCCGAGGATGGCGTGGATCATGACGTGATGCGCGAGCGGATCACCGAGGCCAGCGATACCTATATGGCCGACAAGGCCGCGGCATTCGGGCCCGAGACGATGGTGCAGATCGAAAAGCAGGTCCTGCTGCAGCAGATCGACCACAAATGGCGCGAGCATCTGATGACGCTGGACCACCTGCGCTCGGTCGTGGGGTTCCGCGGCTATGCGCAGCGCGACCCGCTGTCGGAATACAAGACCGAGGCGTTCCAGCTGTTCGAGACGCTGCTGGACGGGCTGCGCTTCGACGTGACGCAGCGGCTGTGCCAGATCCGGCCCCTGACTCAGGCCGAGCGAGATGAGATGACCGCCCAGATCGCCCGTCAGAGCCAGGCCGCGCAGGCGCAAATGGAGGCCAGCC
>NZ_MEES01000023.1:0-33767 GCF_001724535.1 Paracoccus sp. SCN 68-21
TTTCGCTACCAGGCCGATATGCAAGTCTCTCGATCGTATGACGACCGAACCGCCCGCATATCTCTTCAGATATCCATCAATGTCAAAAAGCAAGAGAACAAAAATCACGATCACGACGTCAACTCGACGCCACAACCGTCACCAAATCCCCAGAATGTCTCCCGGTCCAACCGCGCATCTCAGCACCGCCTTCCCGGCCCCTCCAGCGTTCCCGCCTTCGGTGAAGCGGTGTTTAGGCCGAGAGAGAAAGGGACGCAATAAGAAAATGAAGCGCCAAGTTAACTTTTCGATCAACCGCCTGATATTGAACGATTCTAGCCATGGATTCTTGGCTTTTCCATTTGGTTGCAGCCGAATCGCGACGCGACGACCGCGACTCGCTCAGGCCAAACGAAGGCCCCAACCGAAGACTTTTCGCTTGCTGCTTGAATCGCAAACCCGCGCATCCTAGATTTGTCGGTGGCGGGCTTCTGCTCCTCTCGCGAACGGCCAAATTTCCACTGGCCTATAAGTTTTCCGAGGGCGCTGGCTCTGTCGTGACCCTGGTCACGTTACCCGGTGCCCACCTGATATATCAGGCTTTCGGGAAATCTGTTGCCGTCGCGGTTGCTGCGGTTCCCGCCACCCCATCCCCCTTCGCTGGTGCCACTGCTCAGCCACGGCTGTGCCCCCCCTGACCCGTTGCGGGCCGAACCACCGTGCACAGCAAAAAGGGCGGCCCGAGGGCCGCCCTTTCCCAATTCGATCCGTCAGAGGATCAGAAGCCGTAGACCACGGCCACACCGAGGGTGTTGTTCGTGCGGATCTCACGCTCTTCCTGGTAGGCGGTCGTGTAGCTCACACGGGTCGCCAGCTGCTCGGAGACGCGGAAGTTCACACCGAACTCGTTGGTGATGACGTCCGGCGAGTCGCCCGAACCCAGGTAGTCCGTGTCGTTGGTGATGAACACGTTCTCGTTGAAGCGGTGGTACAGGCGCGACGACGCGATGTAGCCCACATCAGTGTCCGACGAGCTGCCGACCGGGGTGCCGTCAAAGTTGGCGCCCAGTTCCTGGGCACCGGTCTTGGTGTAGCGGACGCCGACACCGGCCTGCACGCGCCAGGTGGTGTCCTGGGTGTTCAGGATGCGGTAACCAGGACCGAAGCCCAGGAAGGCATCCGTGCGCAGGTTGTCGAATTCTGCGGCAAAGTCCTCGTCCGACTGCGCGTCATTATTGCGCACGCCGTCAACCAGACCGTTCTGCGTCAGGCGACCCAGTGCGAAGGCATAGAACTGGTCGTCGAAGTAATACTGCGCGTCATAGATCGCGTTGATTTCTTCCTGGTCCTTGTTGCCGTTGTCGTCCTCGCCGAACTCAATCGACAGGCCGACGCTCTGAGCGAACTGGCCCTGGTTGAAGTTCACGCGGCCGCCGATTGCCAGATCCTGGTTCTCGGTGTTGCCGGTGCGGCCGGTATAGCTCAGCGACATGGTGCCGAACAGGCCCTGACGGCGGTCGGCCGGACCGAAGCGGTCGGCATCGTTGTCGCGGTCAAAGCTGTCGGTCACCGCATCTTCAATGTCGGTGATGCGGTCATCGATCCGCGAGATGCCGGTAGCATCGGCGCCGGTCGAGATTTCGGACTGCGCGAAAGCAGGAACCGACAGGGCGGCCAGGATCGCGGCAGTGCTGGTCAGCAGCGTAACTTTTTTCATTTCAATCGTCCTCACGAGCTGAGTAGGGTTGTCCCGGGCCCGTCCTGGGCACCGGAGCATCTCTGCTGGGTTATCAATTAGCGACACCCCCTCCCGGTTCAAAGAGCGTGACATTTCTTCAAATGGTCGCGAAAACGTGAGGATCACCCTCCTTGACGGATTCCGGCGAAACCCCGCCGAACTGGCACTGTAATGTTTGTTGATGCAACCATTCCGCGCATGCCGCAACCGACGCCAGCACAGGGGTTTTTCCCGCTTTGTACTGCGATCGTGCCGCTGGCATACAGAATGGTCCAGTGAAACAAGCGCGTGACAGCCCAAATATTGGGCAAATATTTGTGGCAGCCGCGTCGGTTGAAATGTTGCACAGATGCCACGGTCATCACGTCTGCACGACACAGCCTTTGCCGGGCCAGCCGGCATACGGCCCGCAACAAGGCCCCGACCGGTGGGTCGGGGCCTTGCGTTCCAGCATGGATCGGGTCGGGATCAGTCCAGTGAGTCGGGCCTGAAGTCACGGGCCATGTGATCCAGCACGGCATTGACGAACCGCGCCTCGCGACCGTCCGGAAAGAAGGCCTGGGTCAGGCGGACATACTCGCTGATGACGACCTTGGCGGGCGCACGCTCGGCGACCAGCTCCGCCCCGGCGGCCCGGAACACCGCGCGCAGAACCGGATCGATACGGTCGATGGGCCATTTCGCCACCAGCCCCCGGTCGGTCGCCTGGTCGATCCTGGACTGCCACATGACCACATCATCGACGATGCGCGTGAACAGCGCCTCGTCCGCCTCGGCGGTGGGGCCGTCGCGGTCATCGGCGTCGATGCGGAAGTTCTGGAACTCACGCGTGACGCGGTCGGCGGATTGGCCGGCGGCCTCCATCTGGAACAGGGCCTGCACGGCATACATGCGCGCGGCGGCACTCAATGTGCGGCGGTCGGGGCGCTTGGCCTCGTCGTGATCGGTCATGCGCCCTGCCCCTGTGTCTGTTCCATGCGCGGCCAGCGACGCGCCAGCGCCACCAGATGCAACGCCGCGGCGGCCGCACCGCCACCCTTGTTCTGTCCTGCCGGATCGGCCCGGACCTGAGCCTGCGCCAGCGTCTCGACGGTCAGGATGCCGTTGCCCAGGCAGACGCCCTGCAGCCCCAGAAGGGTCAGCGCACGCGAGCTGTCATTGCAGACCGTGTCGTAATGGGTCGTCTCTCCCCGGATCACGCAGCCGAGGGCGACAAAGCCGTCATACTGGCCGCTGCGGTGGGCCAGACCCACCGCGGTCGGAATCTCCAGCGCGCCGGGCACCTCGACCACCTCCAGGCTGGCGCCCGCCGCATCGGCGGTGGCGCGCACGCCTTGCAGCAGACCGTCGGTGATATCCTTGTAGTACGGAGCCACGACCGCCAGCAGGCGCACCGGTCCGTCCAGACGCGGCAGCGCCAATTCGTGATGTTGCGTGTTCGAGGCCATCTCTCAGTCCTTGGGAATAGGCCGGGTGGAATGGATCGAAAGCCCGTAGGCGTCAAGACCCACCACCTTCACGGGCGCGGAATTGGTCAGCAGAATCAGGTCGGACAGCCCCAGGGCCGACAGGATCTGCGCCCCCAGCCCGTATTGGCGCAGCGTGTGCGGCCCGACCTCGTCGGCCTCGGCGATGGCGTGCGACAGATCGCGGATCAGCACGACGACGCCGCGCCCCTCCTCGGCGATGGCCTGCATGGCGGCAGGCAGGCTGCCCGCCCCCTCGCGGCCCACGCCCAGGACGTCATGCAGCGGGTCCAGCGCGTGCATCCGCACCAGAACCGGCGCGTCGGTGGTCAGATCGCCCTTGGTCAGCACGATATGCTCGGTGCCCTGCGTCTCGTCGGCAAAGACCCGCATCATCCAGTCGCCGCCATGCAGCGACTGCACCGGGCGCTGCGCACGTTCCGCGATCAGGTTATCATGGCGGCGGCGATAGCGGATCAGGTCGCTGATCGTGCCGATCTTCAGCCCGTGGCGCTGCGCGAAATCGACCAGGTCGGGCAGGCGCGCCATGCTGCCGTCATCGTTCATGATTTCGCAGATAACGCCCGACGCGTTCAGACCCGCAAGGCGGGAGATGTCGACCGCGGCTTCGGTATGGCCCGCGCGGACCAGCACGCCGCCGTCGCGGGCGCGCAGCGGAAAGATGTGGCCCGGCGTCGCGATGTCGGGCGCGCCCTTGGTCGGGTCGATCGCCACGCTGATGGTGCGCGCGCGGTCATGGGCGCTGATGCCTGTGGTGACGCCCTCGCGGGCCTCGATCGACATGGTGAAGGCGGTCTCGTGGCGGCTGGAGTTCTTGGGGCTCATCAGGGTCAGGCCCAGGGTCTCGATCCGGTCCGCGGTCAGGGTCAGACAGATCAGCCCGCGCCCATGCGTCGCCATGAAGTTGATCGCGTCGGGCGTGGCCATCTGCGCGGGAATGCACAGATCGCCCTCGTTCTCGCGGTCCTCATGGTCGACCAGGATGAACATCCGGCCGTTGCGGGCCTCGTTGATGATCTCCTCGATCGGAGAGATCGCGGCGGACAGGTCACGTTCGACGGGGCCGGGTTCTTCGAATTGCATGGGGTCGTCCTTGAAGGGGGCGTCACGCGCCCGTCGGTTGTCCGGCCTCTGCCAGCCGCGCGACATAGCGGGCCAGAGTGTCGATTTCCAGGTTCACGGCATCGCCCACCGCCGCATCGCCCCAGGTGGTCACCTGTTGGGTATGCGGGATCAAGTTGATGCCAAAGCTGTTGCCCGCGACCTCGTTCACCGTCAGCGAGGTGCCGTTCAGCGTGACCGACCCCTTTTGCGCGATGAAGCGCGCCAGATCGGCCGGCGCCTCGAAGGTCAGGCGTAGGCTGTCGCCCTCGCGCGCGGCCTCGGTGATGCGGGCCACGCCATCGACATGGCCGCTGACGATATGGCCGCCCAGCTCGTCGCCCACGCGCAGCGCGCGTTCCAGGTTCAGACGCTGGCCCACGGACCAGCCCTCGGCACCGATGCTGGTCTTGGACAGCGTCTCGGCCGAGATATCCACATCGAACCAGTCCGGCCCCTTGGCAACAACCGTCAGGCAGACCCCGTCGCAGGCGATCGAGGCGCCCAGATCGACGCCCGCCATGTCATAGGCGCAGCCGATGCGCGCGCGCATGTCGCCGCGCATCTCGACCGCGCGGACGACGCCAATATCCGTGATGATGCCGGTGAACATCGCAAGCCCCTTTTGTGCCTGCCGTCCGACCTAGGGCATCGGCCCTGCCCGTTCAAGCGCCAAGCCCCGGCACGCGGCGGCACCGGCTTAACGCTGATGCACAAAAATCTGGATCAGGGGGGCAAGACATGGCATGTCCGGGTCACATGGCTGCACGGTCCCGGCCACCCTTTTTCATGTTGCACATGTATCACACCGCCACCTCTTCTCCCCTGGCCTCGCCCTCCGCCCCGGCGGAGCGGGGCGATCCGGCATCCGACCGGCGCGTCTTCCTGATGCTGCAGGGCCCGCATGGTCCGTTCTTCGACCGGCTGGCACGGCTGCTGCGTGCGGCGGGGGCGACGGTCTGGCGCTGCGGCTTCAACGCGGGGGACGAGTTCTTCTGGTCCGAGCCGGGCAGCTTTCTGCGCCACGAGGGCGGCGTGTCCGACTGGCCCGCGCATCTGGCCACGATCCTGGACGGCAAGGGCGTGACCGACATCGTGCTTTACGGCGACGTGCGCCCCATCCACGCCACCGCCCGCGCGCTGGCCGCCGAACGCGGCCTGCGTGTCCATGTCTTCGAAGAGGGATATCTGCGCCCCTACTGGATCAGCTATGAACGCCAGGGGTCGAACGGCAATTCGGTCCTGATGCGCATTCCGCTGGCCCAGATGCGTGCCGCCTTGCGCGAGCAGATCAGCGAGGTCCGCCGACCCCCCGCCCATTGGGGCGACATGCGCCAGCACAAGTTCTATGGCGCCTTCTATCATTTCCTGATCCTGGTCGCGAACCGCCGCTATCGCGCCTATGCCGGGCATCGTGCGATCAGCGTCGCGCAGGAATTCCGGCTGAACCTGCGCCGCCTGGTGCTGGCGCCGATCTACAACCTGGGGCGCGCGCTGCAATGGCGCAGGCTGCGACTGTCGGGCTGGCCCTATAATCTGGCCCTGATGCAGCTAGAGCATGATTCGAACTTTCTGGGCCATTCGCCCTTCACCCGGAACGCCCAGTTCATCCGCACCGTGGTCGAGGGGTTCGCACGTTCCGCCCCGCGCCATCACCACCTGATCTTCAAGGCCCACCCGCTGGAGGACGGCCGCGCCGGCAACCGCACCGCCATCCGCGAGGCCGCGGCCGAACACGGCGTCGCGGACCGCGTCCACTATATCCGCGGCGGCAAGCTGGCCGAGATCCTGTCCCATGCCCGCGCGGTGGTCACGGTGAACTCAACCGGTGCGCAGCAGGCACTGTGGCGCGGCATCCCGGTCAAGACGCTTGGCCGCGCGGTCTATGAAAAGCCCGGCCTGGTGTCGGAGCAGACGCTGGACGATTTCCTGGCTGTGCCCGACGCGCCCGACCCGCAGGCCTATCGGACCTTTCGCGACTATCTGCTGCAGACCAGCCAGATCCCCGGCGGCTTTTACGCCAGCCGGTCGCGCGCGCATGCCCTGCGGCTGGTGGCCGACATGCTGCTGTCGCCCGACGATCCCTACGAAGCGCTGGCATCGGGCCGCATCCTGCCCCGCCAGCAGCTGTCCGACCGGCATGGCTGAAAGGCCACGCAGCCGCAGGATTGCACAAGATTTTATGGCCTGTCCCGTGCGACGGGGTTAAGCTGCCACAAAACCGGCGCGCAATGCCGGAACCACATAACAGGAGTATCCGAGGTGACAGTGTTTTTCCGATCGGCAGCCCCCCTCAGGGTGCTGATGATTGCATCATTGAGCCTGCTGGCCGCCTGCGCGCTGCCCCGTTCCGGCCCTACCAAGAACGAGATCTTTCAGGGTGCCGTGGAACGCGGCGGCAATACCCAGGTCATCTATGTCAACGACCACGTGACGCGGGCATCCGCCTTTGCCCCCGCCTATGGGTTCTCGAACAGCTTCCGCAGTGCGGGCCAGGTCGGCGCGGACGAGATCCGGGCCGGCGACACGCTTGGCCTGTCGATCTGGGAGAACGTCGATGATGGCCTGCTGACCTCGCTCGGCGCCAGCTCGACCACCCTGACCGAGATCCAGGTGGACAGCGACGGCTTCATCTTCGTGCCCTATGCCGGTCGCGTGCGGGCGGCGGGCAACACGCCCGACCAGCTGCGCCAGATCATCACCCGCGAACTGGCCGCCCAGACCCCGGACCCGCAGGTCACCGTCCAGCGCGTCGCCGGTAACGGTGCGACCGTGTCGGTGGTGGGTCGCGTCGGCGCCCAGGGCGTCTATCCGATCGAACGTCCCACGCGCACCCTGTCGGCCATGCTGGCCCGCGCCGGCGGCGTCGCCATCGAACCCGAGGTCGCCGTGGTCACCGTCAAGCGCGGCAATGACAGCGGTCGCGTCTGGCTGACCGATCTGTATGGCAGCCCCACGAATGACATCGCGCTCCGCCCCGGCGACCTGATCGTGGTCGAGGAAGATCAGCGCACCTTCACCGCGCTTGGCGCGCTTGGCGGCCAGACCCGCGTGCCCCTGGGCAACGAGGTGATCAACGCGGCCGAGGCCATCGCCATGGTCGGCGGCCTTAGCAGCCAGCTTGCCGACCCCACCGGCGTCTTCGTGCTGCGCGACGAGCCGGAATCAGTGGCCGGTCGCGTTCTCGGCAAGCCGGTCCGCGGTTCGCAGCGCTTTGCCTACGTGCTGGATCTGACGCGCCCGAACGGGCTGTTCCTGGCGCGCGACTTTGTCATTCGCGACGGCGACACCGTCTATGTGACCGAGGCGCCCTATGTTCAGTGGCAAAAGACCCTGTCGGCCGTGACCGGCAGCGCCGCGACCGCCGACAGCCTGTCCAATATCGGCAACTGACCTGCCGATGAGGCCCGATGACATCGCAGCCGCCGGGACATCCCGGCGGCTTTGCATTTTCAACCTGGGGTTCCTGTTCGGACCGCGCATCCGCCGCATCCTGACGCTGGCCGGACACCGTCCGGTCCTGTCCCTGCCCCGCCACGGCGACGCGGTCGGCATCTGGGGCAACAGCCCGACCGCCTGGCGGGGCCGCGCCATCGCCGCGCGCCGCGGCTGCCCGATCATCACCGTCGAGGATGCATTCCTGCGTTCGGTCCTGCCGGGACGCGCGCCGGGACGGCTTGCGGCGCGCGGACCCATCGGGCTGCTGATCGACCCCGACGGGCTGCACTTCGACCCCACCGCCCCCTCGCGGCTGGAGCGGCTGATCAGCCAGCCGCTGCCCCGCGCCCAGCAGGATCGCGCCGTGCGTGCGCTGGCCCGGCTGCGCACCGCCGATCTGTCGAAATATAACATGCACGATCCGGCGGCCCCGCTGCCGGTGCCGGGCTATGTCCTGGTGATCGACCAGACGCGGGGCGACGCCTCGCTGCGCGGGGCGGACCGGGCGCGGTTCCTGACCATGCTGGAGGCCGCGCGCGACGAACACCCGGGCAGCCGCATCGTGATCCGCAGCCATCCCGAAACCGCCGCGGGCCTTCGTCCCGGCCATCTGGACGCGGCTGATCTGCGCCCGGGCGATCAGCTCTGCGACGGTCCGGTCTCTCCCTGGCGGTTGGTCCAGGGGGCGGATGCGGTCTATGCGGTCAGTTCTCAGCTGGGCTATGAGGCGCTGCTGGCCGGGCACAGGCCACGCCTGTTCGGACAGCCCTTCTATGCAGGCTGGGGGCTCAGCGACGACGAGGCGCCGGTCCCCCGCCGCAGCCCCGCCACCCGCGAGGCGCTGTTCGCGGCCAGCCATCTGGACGGCCCTGTCTGGTACGACCCCTGCCGCGACCGCCTAACCGATTTCGAGGGCGCGCTGGACCAGATCGAAGCCGAGACGCGGACCTATCGGCAGGACCGCCACGGCCATCTGGCCTATGGCATGCGCCTGTGGAAACGCCGCTTTCTGGCGCGGGAATTCGGCGATGCGCAGCCCTTGCGCTTTGCCGCCGACCCCTCCCCCGATGTGACGCTGGCCTGGGCCGGGTCGGCGGCGGACGTGCCGCAGGCCACGCGGGTCGAGGACGGCTTCCTGCGGTCGCGCGGGCTGGGGGCGGCGCTGACCCCGCCCTTGTCGGTCGTGGCCGACGATCTGGGCATCTATTTCGACCCGACCGCACCATCGCGGCTGGAATCGCTGATCTCTCTGGGGCCTCCGCCCTGCGGACGCGACCGGGCGCAGCGGCTGATCGCGGCGCTGATCGCGGCGCGGCTGACGAAATACAATCTGGGCGGCGCATCCGACCTGCCGCCGCGCGACGGACGGCCCCGCATCCTGGTGCCCGGGCAGGTCGAGAACGACGCCTCGATCCTGAAGGGTGCCGGGGCGGAGCGGACAAACCTGGCCCTGCTGCAGCGGGTGCGGACTGAGAACCCCGACGCCTGCCTGATCTACAAGCCCCACCCGGATGTGGAGGCCGGGCTGCGCCCCGGCGCGATCGACACCGACGCCTTGGCGACCCTAGCCGACCACATCGCCCGCGACGCCGATCCGGTGACCCTGATCGAGGCGGTGGACGCGGTCTGGACCATCACCTCGACCCTGGGGTTCGAGGCGCTGCTGCGGGGCAAACCGGTCACCGTTCTGGGCGCGCCCTTCTATGCGGGCTGGGGGCTGACCCGCGATCTGGGGCCGATCCCGGCGCGGCGACAGGCGCGGCCCGATCTGGCGGCGCTGGTCCATGCCTGCCTGATCGCCTATCCGCGCTATCGCGACCCGGTCACCGGACTGCCCTGCCCGGTCGAACTGGCGTTGGAGCGACTGGCCGAGGGCCGGACCCACCAGCCCCCCGCCCTGCGCCTGCTGGCCAAGGCCCAAGGGGCGCTGGCCGGTCACGCCTGGATCTGGCGGCGCTAGGCGCGGCGCCAGCGGTGGAACAGGTCCGGCCCGATCTGCCGCGTCTCGGCCAGGGCAAAGCGCGGCGCCTGCGCCAGCCGCGTCCAGCCGGTGGCGCCCAGAAAGGGCCGCGCCTCGGCCCCAAGCGCCAGCCCGGAGGTATAGCCGACCAGCTGATCGACCAGCCCCGCGCCCAGCAGGCTGGCCGCCAGCCGGCCGCCCCCCTCGCAAAAGACCCGCGTGATGCCGCGCCCGCCCAGATCCGACAGGATCTGCGCCGGGCTGCCCTCGACCCGCCACAGCGGACCGTGATCGTCATCCTGCGGCGCCAGCGGCGGCAGCGCCTGCGCCGACACGACGATGCGCACCGGCTGCTGGGGCGTGGCGATGCCGCGCACGTTCAGCTGCGGCAGATCGGTCCGCGCCGTCGCCCCGCCCACCATGATCGCATCGTGCTGCGCGCGCAGGGCATGGACATGGGCGCGGGCCTCGGGCCCGGTGATCCAGCGGCTTTCCCCGCTGGCCATGGCGATGCGCCCATCCAGGCTGCTGGCCAACTTCAGCGTGACAAAGGGGCGGCCCTGGGTGATGCGCAGCAGGAACCCCGCCTGCAATTCGGCGGCCTGATCGGCCAGCACGCCCTCGGTCAGCGGGATGCCCGCGTCGCGCAGCATGCGGTGCCCCCGCCCGGCCACGCGCGGGTCCGGATCGGTCAGCGCCGTCACCACCCGCGCCACGCCCGCGCCCACAAGCCCCGCCGCGCAGGGCGGCGTACGGCCGTGATGGGCACAGGGCTCCAGCGTGACATAGGCGGTCGCCCCGGCGGCCAGCGACCCCGCCGCGTCCAGCGCCATGCGTTCGGCATGCGGGCGCCCGCCGGGCTGGGTCCAGCCACGCCCGACAGTACGGCCGTCGCGCACCAGCACGCAGCCCACCGCGGGGTTCGGCCAGACATTGCCTAGACCGCGCCGCGCCAGGCGCAGGGCATGACCCATGTGCCGCGCGTCTTCTGTGGGATCAGGGGTCAACCGGCAGGGGGGCGCAGTTCGGAGACGAACTTGTCGAAATCGTCCGCGTCCTGAAAGTTCTTGTAAACGCTGGCGAAACGCACATAGCCGACATTGTCGATGCGCGACAGCGCCTCCATCACGATCTCTCCGATCGCCTTGGAGGGGATGTCGGTCTCTCCGGTGCTTTCCAGGCGGCGGACGATGCCGCTGATCATCTGTTCGATGCGCTCGGGCTCGACGGGGCGCTTCTGCATGGCGATGCGGATCGACCGGGCCATCTTGTCGCGGTCGAAATCCTCGCGCTTGCCATTGGTCTTGACCACCACAAGGTCGCGCAGCTGCACGCGTTCATAGGTGGTGAACCGACCGCTGCAGGACGGGCAGAAGCGGCGGCGGCGGATCGCCACGTTATCCTCGGCCGGACGCGAGTCCTTGACCTGGGTATCGACATTTCCGCAAAACGGGCAGCGCATTCCGTTGTCCCTATGCTGGGGCGATCCACCGGGACTATAGGCAGCTTGGCAGGGATTGGGTAGCGTTATCCACAACCCACAAGATAGGCCCATCGGAACCTGTGGCCCGAAAGCCGCGTTGCCCCGCAGATTATCCGCAGGATTCAACCGATTGAGGCTCCCATGACCCAAACCCTGTTCATCACCGGCGCCTCCTCCGGCATCGGAGAGGCGACCGCCCGCGCCGCTGTCGATGCGGGCTGGAACGTCGCGCTGTTCGCGCGCTCCGCCGACCGCCTGCAGGCGCTGGCTGCCGATCTGGGCGACCGGGCGCTGGTCGTGACGGGCGACGCCACCGACATGGACGCGCTGACGGCAGCAGCAGACCGCTGCGCCGAACGGTTCGGGGGCATCGACGCGGCTTTCGCCAATGCCGGTCGCGGCCTGTCCAAGCCGGGCACCGAGGCCGGGGATCTGGATGACATCCGCGGCATGATCGATCTGAACGTCACCGGCGTGGTGCTGACGGCCCGCGCCCTGCTGCCGCATCTGCGCAAGACGCGCGGCACGCTGGTCCTGACCGGATCTGCGGCCGGGCGTCGGCATATTCCGGGGTCGATCTATGGCGCGACCAAGTGGTTCGTGCATGGCTATGCCGGAAACCTGGCCGAGGAGATGCGCGAATGGGGCGGACGCTGCGGCGTCGTGGCGCCCGGCATGGTCGACACCGCCTTTTTCGACGATGGCGCCCCGGACAAGCTGCAGCCGCAGGACGTCGCCGCCGCCGTGCTGCACATGATCACCGCGCCGGAACGCGCCGCGATCCGCGAGGTCTATCTGATGCCTCAGGCCTGAGGCGCGAACATCGCCACGACCTGGCGTTCATGCGGGGCGTGGCGATGTTCGACCAGATAGACCCCCTGCCAGCGGCCCAGCATCATCCGCCCCCGGTCCACAGGAATCTGCAGCGTAGTGGGCAGCACGGCCGCCTTGAGATGCGCGGGCATGTCGTCCGGCCCCTCATAGCGATGCGTGATCCAGCCCATCGAGGGGTGATCGGCAGGCGGCGCCAGACGCTCCAGCCACGCCAGCAGGTCGGTCGGCACCTCGGGGTCGGCATTCTCCAGGATCAGCAGCGAGGCTGAAGTGTGGCGGATCATCAGCGTCAGAACCCCCTGCCCCGCGCCTGTGTCCGCCAGCCAGGTGGCCAGATCGCGGGTGATTTCATGGCAGGCGGGGCCATGGGTCGCGACGGTCAGGATGTGCATCATTCGGCGGCCTCCGGTCCCAGCAGCGCATCGTCACGGTCGTGATCCAGCTCGATCTGCTTGCTGGCCCGCGCGCCAAGCGTCCGCAGCATCTCGACCTGGCGGATCACGTTGCCGGAGCCGCGCGTCAGGCGGTCCATGGCCTGCCCATGGGCGCGGTTCGCCTGATCAAGCGCGCGACCCACGCCGTCCATCGCCTCGACGAACCCCGCGACCTTGTCATACAGCTGTCCGGCCCGGCGCGCGATCTCCAGCGCGTTGCTCTCACGGCGTTCGACGGCCCAGATGTGATCGACCGTGCGCAGGGTCAGCATCAGCGTGGTGGGCGTGGTCAGGCCCACCCGCCGCTCCATCGCAAAGGCCGCCAGCCCCGGATCGGCCCGCAGCGCGTCCGAGAACGCCCCCTCGATCGGGATGAACATCAGTACGTAATCCACTGAATTGTCGTCCATCCGCTGATAGCCCTTGCCAGACAGCGTGGTGATGTGCGCACGGACTGCGGCCACGTGACGGCGCAACGCCGCCGCCGCCGCGACCGGATCGTCCAGCGTCACCGAGGCCTCGTAATCGTTCAGCGACACCTTGCTGTCGATCACCATGACCTTGCCGCGCGGCATCTTGACCATCACGTCCGGGCGCCACAGCTTGCCGTCTTCATCGCGCCAGCTGGACTGCATGTCGTAATGCGATCCCGCCATCAGGCCCGAATCCTCCAGGATGCGCTCCAGCACCATCTCGCCCCAGGCACCCTGCTGCTGCTTGTCGCCCTTAAGCGCGCGGGTCAGGTTCACAGCCTCACGGCCGATCTGTTCGCTGCGGTTGTGCAGCGACAGGATCTGTTCGCGCAGGCGGGCAGATTCCTCGTCCAGCACCTTGTTGCGGGCCTGCAACTCGGTCTGGAACCGGCCGACCTGATCGCGGAACGGCGTCAGCAGCGCCGACAGCTGATCGTTCTGCAACCGCTGCAGGTCGTCCTGCTGCGCCCTCAAGGTTTCAGCCGACAATATCTTGAAATGATGGGTCATTTCGGTGCGCAGCTCGCGCAGCGTGGCGATCTCGCGGGCGCTGGCCTCGGCATCCTTCTCGGCGCGCAGGCGGGCCTCGGCCAGCCGCGTCTCCAGCTGGGCGGACTCGCGCCGCGCCGCGTGCAGGGCGTCGGTCAGGGCGTCACGCTCTTCGGTCAGGTCGGACAGGCGCGTCTCGCGGGCATCCGCCAGGGCCGATGCCTGCGCCTCATGGACCGTCAATTCCTGCAAACGCGCCAAGGCCAGCTGGCCCTGATGCCGGGCACGCAGCCACAAGACCAGCAGCACCAGCGCGCCCAGTGCGGGCAGCCATGTCAGTGCATCCTCAACCGCCATCGCCCTGTTCCCCCAATCGTTTCGGGGCAGTGTTCACCCTTCGTACCGGAAAGGCAAGCTAGACGGTCACCGACATCATGAACGCCACGACGCCGCCGACATAATCGCCACGATGCACGGTCGAGCTGTCCGACCCCGCGAACCAGTCCATCAGCGACGCCCGGTCGCGGTCCGAGAACCGCATCCGCCAGTCCTGAAACCTCCGGTGCTGCAACGCGCCCTGATCCAGCACCAGCAGATCCTGATGCCGCTCATCGGCCTCCAGCAGTGCCACGACCTCGCGCAAGCCATCCGCAGGCCCCTCAAGCCATTGAAAAAACAGCCCGTCTTCATGGTGCAGACAGCCCGTCAGCCCCAGGGACTGGTTGCGCCGCCGGGCGCTGGACAGGATCAGTTGCAGGTCCTCGCCGTTCAGACCGGGGCGCGCCGCGCTCCGGTAGAGGTAATAGGCCAGGCCCTCGATATCAGCCAGATCACTGGTCAAGGAACGATCGCAGCTTTCTGCTGCGCGACGGATGCTTCAGCTTGCGCAGGGCCTTGGCCTCGATCTGGCGGATGCGTTCGCGGGTCACGCTGAACTGCTGGCCAACCTCCTCCAAGGTGTGGTCGGTGTTCATGCCGATGCCAAAGCGCATGCGCAGCACGCGCTCCTCACGGGGCGTCAGGCTGGCCAGGACACGGGTCGTGGTTTCCTTGAGGTTCTCCTGGATGGCGCTGTCCAGCGGCAGGACGGCGTTCTTGTCCTCGATGAAATCGCCAAGCTGACTGTCCTCCTCGTCCCCGATCGGGGTCTCGAGGCTGATCGGCTCCTTGGCGATCTTCATCACCTTGCGGACCTTCTCCAGCGGCATCTGGAGTTTCTCGGCCAGTTCCTCAGGGGTCGGTTCGCGTCCGATCTCGTGCAACATCTGGCGGCCGGTGCGGACCAGCTTGTTGATCGTCTCGATCATGTGGACCGGGATGCGGATCGTGCGGGCCTGATCGGCGATCGACCGAGTGATCGCCTGCCTGATCCACCAGGTCGCATAGGTCGAGAACTTGTAGCCGCGGCGGTATTCGAACTTGTCCACGGCCTTCATCAGGCCGATATTGCCTTCCTGAATAAGATCAAGGAATTGCAGGCCACGGTTCGTGTATTTTTTTGCAATCGAGATGACCAGGCGCAGGTTGGCCTCGACCATCTCCTTCTTGGCCTGACGGGCCTCTTTCTCGCCGCGCTGGACCTGAGAGACGATCCGGCGGAATTCCTCGATGTCGACGCCCACATACTGGCCGACCTCGGCCATGTCGCCGCGCAGCTTTTCGACCGCATCGCGCGAGCGGTCGAACAGCGCCTGCCAGCCGCGCCCGGCCTGCGCCGACATGCGGTCGACCCAGGTCGGGTCCAGCTCAGAGCCGCGATAGGCGTCGATGAATTCACGGCGGTTGATGCGGGCGGCGTCGGCCAGCTTGACCATGCCGCTGTCGATTGTGACGATGCGGCGGTTGATGCCGTAAAGCTGGTCGACCAGCGCCTCGATGCGGCCGCTGTTCAGGTGCAGCGAGTTCACCAGAACCACGATCTCCGACCGCAGGGTCTGATAATCGGTCTCGGCGCTGGCCGAAAAGCTGTTATCCTCGTTCAGGGTCGCGGACATGCGCTGATCCTGCATGTCGGCCAGCCCCTCGTAGTGATGGGCGATGGCCTCCAGCGTCTCCAGGACCTTGGGCTTGAGGCTGGCCTCCATGGCGGCCAGGGACAGGTTCGCGCCCTCGTCCTCCTCGTCATCCTCCTCGACGCGCAGCGGGTTGCCGTCGGCGTCGAATTCTTCGCGCTTGGGGGCCGTGGTGCCGGCCTCGCCCTCGACAGTCAGCTCGACCTCCTCGGCCTCCTCGCCGTCCATGGCCTGGCCGAATGTCGTCTCCAGGTCGATCACGTCGCGCAGCAGGATCTCTTCGTCCAGCAGTTCCTCACGCCACAGCGTGATGGCCTTGAAGGTCAGCGGGCTTTCGCACAGCCCCGCGATCATCGTGTTGCGGCCGGCCTCGATCCGCTTGGCGATGGCGATCTCGCCCTCGCGCGACAGCAGCTCGACGCTGCCCATCTCGCGCAGGTACATACGCACCGGGTCATCGGTGCGGTCCAGCTTTTCGGTTTCGGTGGTCGATACGGCCAGATCACGCGACCCGGTACCGGTGGTGACGATGGCACCGCCTTCGGACTCCTCGGCCGCCTCGTCGTCCTCGATGACGTTGATGCCCATTTCGGACAGCATCGACATCACGTCCTCGATCTGCTCGCTGCTGACCTGTTCGGGCGGCAGGACCGCGTTCAGCTGGTCGTAGGTGATGTAGCCACGCTCGCGTGCCTCGGCGATCATCTTCTTGACCGCCGCCTGGCTCATGTCCAGCGTATGGGCATTGTCGTCCTTGTCGGTCTTGTCGTGGTCATCGTCCTTGGCGGCCATCCAGGGCTCCTTCTCGGCGAGATCGTGGGCGGCGATTCGGCTGTGCGGGCGAATCGACGCGAAATTGGGTCTTTTCTAACGCGCTTCCCAACCGAATCAAAGGCCGTGCGCGCTGATGATTCGCAACCCCCGAGGGATGCGATTCGGAGGTCATCTGCGCGGCGGCTTGCGCCAGATCTGGCCTGACAGCCAATCCGACAGCTGCGCCGACAGGGCGTCGCGATCCTCGTTCATGTCGCCCGAACTCTCCATCTCGGGGTGCTCGGCGCGGTGGCGGGCGCGGGTGATCTGGCTGATCCGCCAGGTCAGGCCCTCATCGGCCTCGCCCTGGATCTCGGATTCGGCGCGGGGCAGTTCGTGGCTCGTGGCGCGCGCCACCTCCAGCTTGTCCAGGAGGTCCAGCAGCATCACCGCGGCACTGTCGTCATCCTTCCGTTCGATGATGGCGGGCGTCAGGCCCAGATGGGCGTTGCGTCGCAGCGTTTCAAGGCCGCGCCGCCCGGCCGGGCTGTCGGTGCGCGTCAGCAGGTCATGCAGAAGCGCCGCCCGGTCCGGGTCGCGCGGCATCAGGCGCTCCAGCCGGCCCTCCAGCTGCGCCGTGACCGAGGGGCGCAGCGCGCAGATCAGCAACGCGGCCCCCTCCAGCAGGCCCTCGCCCTGGTCCGGCACGTTCAGCGAGATCGGAGGAATCGGCGCCCGCGGGGCCATCGAGGCCCCTTGGCGCCGGGCCTGGCCGCGCCCGGCCGCGCCCCCCCGCGGCGTCGTCTTGCGGCCGCCGCCGAACAGGTCCCACTGCTTGCGGCGGATCTCCTCGGCATAGAGCGCGCGGGTGCGTTCGTCGGTAATGCGCGCCACGGCCTCGGCCAGGCGGCGATCCAGGGCGGCCTTGCGTTCCGGGCTGTCGAAGACCTGGCCCTGGATCTCGCGCGCCCAGAGCAGGTCCAGCATCGGTCGCGCCTGATCCAGAAGCGCGCCCATCGCGCCCGGCCCCGAGGCCTTGATCAGGTCGTCCGGGTCCTGCCCCGAAGGCAGGATCACGAAGCGCAGCGCCTGTCCCGGCCCGATCAGCGGCAGCGCCAGGTCGATCAGCCGCTGCGCCGCACGTTGGCCCGCCGCATCGCCGTCCAGCGCGATCACCGGCTCGGGCGAGACGCGCCACATCAGGCGCAGCTGTTCCTCGGTGATGGCGGTGCCCAGGGGGGCGACGGCGCCCTCGAACCCGGCGCGGGCCAGGGCGATCACGTCCATATAGCCTTCGGCCACGACCAGGCGCTGGCCCTTGGCGACCGCGCTGCGGGCCGGCCCAAGGTTGTAGAGGTTACGCCCCTTGTCAAACAGCGGCGTCTCGGGGCTGTTGAGGTATTTCGCCCGCGCATTCGGGTCCATCGCCCGCCCGCCGAAACCGATGCAGCGCCCCTGCCCGTCGCGGATCGGAAAGATGATCCGCCCCCGGAACCGGTCATAGGCCGCGCCGCTGCCATCGGGGCGGGCGGACATGCCAGCCTCGACGATCTGCTCTTCGGGAAAGCCCTTGTCGCGCAGGGCGGCGGTCAGGGCGGTGCGGTGGTCGGGGGCGAAGCCGATCTCGAACCGCTCCAGCGCAGGGGCGTCCAGGCCGCGGCGGTCCAGATAGTCGCGGGCATCCGCCGCGGCGCCGGTCTGCAGCTGCAGGCGGAACCAGCGGCAGGCGGCCTCGGTCACCTCCAGCAGCCTGGTCCGCTTGTCGGTCTTTTCGCGGGCGCGGGGGTCGGGTTCGGGCATGGTCAGCCCGGCCTCGGCCGCCAGCAGCTTGACCGCCTCGATGAACT
Organism: Paracoccus sp. SCN 68-21; assembly: GCF_001724535.1. NCBI lineage: Bacteria > Pseudomonadati > Pseudomonadota > Alphaproteobacteria > Rhodobacterales > Paracoccaceae > Paracoccus > Paracoccus sp. SCN 68-21. Next base: position 18,029 of record NZ_MEES01000023.1, read on the forward strand.
CCATCCCATCATGGTCGCGCAGAAACCCGATGGCGTCGCCCTTGGCCTGACAACCAAAGCAGTAGTAATATCCCTTCTGGTCGTCGCAGTGAAAGCTGGCGGATTTTTCCTGATGAAACGGGCATGGCGCCCACCAGTCGCCCCGCGCCTGGTTCGACTTGCGCAGATCCCATACGACCTTTTTGCCGATCACCCGGCTGATCGGGACGCGGTTGCGAATCTCGTCAAGGAAACCGGGGGGCAGGGACATGGGGGCGATTATCCGGCATGGCGCGCGGGGCGGCAAGGCGTCACGCGCCGACCGCCCCCCGCGCCAGGCCCCAATAGATCTGCGCGATGCGGGCCCGGTCCAGGCGGCCGCCCTCGCGATACCAGTTCGTGACCCCGGTAAGCATGGCGATGAGGGCCAGCGTGGTCAGTTTTGGGTCCTCGATCCGCATGACGCGGGCCTCGACCCCGTCGCGCAGGATCGATTCCAGCGCGGATTCGTAGCGGCCGCGCAACTCCGCAATGCGGGCGAAATTCTCGGGCGTCAGGTTGCGCAGCTCCATGTAGGACAGGAACACCGCATCGGGGCTGTCCAGGCTGAAGGCGATGTGAAAGCGCACGAACCGCTCCAGCCGGGCCAGCGGTCCGGCCTGCGGATCGTCGGACCAGGCGGCCAGCAGATCCTGCATGTGGCTTTCCAGAAGATCGGCCAGCAGGGCCTGCTTGTCGGGGATATAGGCATAGAGCGTACCCGCCTGGACCCCCACCTCGGCCGCGATCTGGCGCATCGAGACCGCGGCATAGCCTTGTCGCGCGAACAGGCGGCGGGCCTTGTCGCGGATCAGGGGGCCGGTGATCTCGGCGCGGGAACCGGTGGTGCGGGCCATGGCGTCTTCTAGCCCGCCGTCCCGCGCGATGGAAGGCGTTGCCGCGCCCTGGCGGCCCGCGTAACCTGCGCCGATGAAACACGCTCTATCCCTTGTCCTGACGCTGGCGGCCTGTGCCGAGGGCCAGGGCTATCCCGCCCTGCTGCCCACCGACCGCATCCTGGCGGAACCGGCCCTGCCCGCCCATGCCACCGCCGCGCGCACCGACCCCGCCCCGTTCCGGGCCGCGTCCAGCGCGCGGGCCGATGCGCTGCGGGCGCGGGCCGATGCGCTGCGCGGCCCGGTGGTCGACCCGGCGCTGCGCGAGCGCGCCGGGCGGTGATTGCCAGAGGCCTGCGCCGCTGGTAAGAAGTTCTGACCAGTTTGCGAAAGGCCCGGCCCATGGCTGTCATCACCTGCATCGACGACCTCAAGCGGATGCATCGCGCCCGCACGCCCCGCATGTTCTATGACTACGCGGAATCGGGCAGCTATACCGAACAGACCTTTCGCGAGAACACGAGTGATTTCGCGCGGATCAAGCTGCGCCAGAAGGTCGCCGTGGATATGTCCGACCGCCGCCTGGCGCGGCAGATGGTCGGCCTGCCGGTCAGCATGCCGGTGGCGCTGGCCCCGGTCGGCCTGACGGGCATGCAGCATGCCGACGGAGAGATCCACGCCGCCCGCGCGGCCGAGAAGTTCGGCGTGCCCTTCTGCCTGTCCACCATGTCGATCTGTTCGATCGAGGATGTGGCCGCCCACACCACCGCGCCCTTCATGTTCCAGCTGTACGTGATGAAGGACCAAGATTTCCTGGCCGCGATCATCGAACGGGCCAAGGCCGCGCGGTGCAGCGCGCTGGTCCTGACCCTGGACCTGCAGATCCTGGGCCAGCGGCACAAGGACCTGAAGAACGGGTTGTCCGCGCCGCCCAAGATGACCCTGCCCACCATGCTGGACCTGGCCACGCGTTGGCGGTGGGGCATGGGGATGCTGCGCACCAAACGGCGGTTCTTCGGCAATATCGTAGGCCATGCCAAAGGCGTCGGCGACACCTCCAGCCTGATGAGTTGGACGGCCGAGCAGTTCGACGAACGCCTGGACTGGGACAAGATCGCGGCGATCCGCGACATGTGGGGCGGCAAGCTGATCCTCAAGGGCATCCTGGACCCCGAGGATGCGCGCATCGCCGCCGATTTCGGGGCCGATGCCATCGTGGTCAGCAACCATGGCGGGCGGCAGCTGGACGGGGCGCTGTCCTCGATCCGCATGCTGCCGCATATCGTCAAGGCGGTGGGCGATCGGGTCGAGGTGCACATGGATGGCGGCATCCGCTCGGGTCAGGACGTGCTCAAGGCGCTGGCGATGGGGGCGCATGGGACGTGGATCGGGCGCGCGTGGCTGCACGGGCTGGGCGCGATGGGCGAGGCCGGGGTGACCCGCGCGCTGGAGATCATCCGCAAAGAGCTGGACACCAGCATGGCGCTGTGCGGCGAACGCGATCTGGACCGGATCGGGCCGCAGAACCTGCTGATCCCGCAGGGGTTTCTGGACGAATACGCGATCGCCTAGAACATCCGCGACAGCCAGCGGTGGCGCCGGCCCAGCAGGCTGGCGCCCCAGACCAGCAGAAAGGGCACCGCCACGCCCAACACCACCCCGGGCAGCGGATGCGCCACGCCCAGTTGCGGCAGGCCCTGCAGCACGATGACATGCATCACATAGATGCCCGCGGCCGCCCGCCCCAAGGGCAGGTCCGTCGAGGGCGCAGGCATCCGCAGGACCAGCGCGAACAACGCCGGGCACAGCAGCAAGTGGCCGACGGGGATCTCCAGCAGCGGCTCCTCTCCGATGCGGCGCAGCCACCAGATGTTCTCGGCCATGGTCAGGGCCAGCCCCGCCGCGACCGCTGCCCACAGCACCGCCACGGGCAGGCGCGGCGGATGCAGCGCCATCAGCCAGCCCATCGCCAGATAGGGATACAGATACAGCGGGCCGTTGCGGTAATGTTCGACCGGGATGTCGGCCTGCCCGGTCATGCGCAGATATTGCAGCGCCAGCCCCGCCCCGCCCAGCAGGACCGCCGACGCGATCACCGCGCCCCGCCCCATCGCCGCGCTGGCCGCCAGCAGGATGCCCGAGATCGCCAGCCCCTGCAGGAACCACAGATGCATGAAGCCAAGCGTCAGTTCCGTCGCGGTCAGGGCTATGGGCCGATTGGCGTAATAGAACCACAGGAACAGCAGATAGACCGCCGACCAGGCCGCATAGAGGACCAGCAGATGCCCCACCCAGTCCGACAGCCGCCCCCGGCGCAGGGTCGAGGCCAGGTAATACCCCGCGATCAGCGCAAAGACCGGCACCGCGACGCGCAGGATGCTGTTGCCCGCGGCCAGGCCCAGCAGGCCCGTATCGCCCGCGGCCCGCAGCGTCTCGCGGCCCAGCCCGGAATGGGCGACCACCACGAAGATCGCCAGGACCACCCGCAGGTAATCCACCGACATCAGCCGCGACTGCACCTTGTCCACCCTGCCCCCGACCTGTCCCCCGCCCGTGCGGGCAGCCCTGAGCGGGCATAGGGTGGCTGGGCGGCCCAAGTCAAACCGCCTCTGCGGGCCTGCGGCAGTTTCCCGCGCGCCGGGTGCCATTGACGCTTCACATCCGGGCGGGGTTGCGCTATGGGCACCGCTTGGCGCCACGCACCCTTGGAGGGTGGCGTCCTCAACACTGTTTAAGGATTAAAGCAATGGCCAAAGAGATTCCGAATCTGGTGGCCGAGGCACGCGCGGGGTCAGGCAAGGGGGCCGCCCGCCAAGCTCGCCGCGATGGCAAGGTGCCCGGTATCGTTTATGGTGACGGCAAGGAGCCGGTCTCCATCCAGTTCGACTTCAACAAGCTGCTGACCGCGCTGCGCGCCGGCCGCTTCAAGTCCACGCTGTGGAACCTGCAGGTCGAAGGCCAGGACGATGTCCGCGTCATCTGCCGCGGCGTCCAGCGCGACGTCGTCAAGGATCTGCCGATCCACATCGACTTCATGCGCCTGCGCCGCACGTCCAAGGTGAACCTGTTCATCCCGGTCGAGTTCATCAACGAGGACAAGTGCCCCGGCCTGCGCAAGGGCGGAACGCTTGTCACCGTGCGCGCCGAGGTCGAGCTGATGGTGACGGCGGGTGACATTCCCGACCACATCACCGTGGATCTGGAAGGCCGCGAAATCGGCGACACCATCCACATCAGCGACGTCAAGCTGCCCTCGGGCGCCAAGGCGACGATCGACCGCGACTTCGTCATCGCGAACCTGGCCGCCCCGTCGGCGCTGCGCGCCGAAGACGACGCCGCCGAAGACGATGCCGCCGAGGCGCCTGCCGAGGCCTGATCCCGCGCGGATCGGTCGCATGACCTTGGGGGCGGTGCCATCGGCGCCGCCCCTTTCCATTTCGCCACCGCCTTGCTAGCCCGGACCTCATGGAGACACGCATGGAACCCGTCCACATCATCGGCGCCGGCCTTGCCGGATCAGAGGCCGCCTGGCAGATCGCCCGCATGGGCGTCCCGGTCGTGCTGCACGAGATGCGCCCCCAGGTCGAAACATTCGCCCACAAGTCCGGCGACTGCGCCGAGATGGTCTGCTCCAACAGCTTCCGGTCAGACGATGACGTGATGAACGCGGTGGGCCAGCTGCATTGGGAAATGCGCGCGGCGGGCGGTCTGATCATGGAGATGGCGGGCCGCCACCGCCTGCCCGCGGGCGGCGCGCTGGCCGTGGACCGCGAGGCGTTTGCCGCCGCGGTCACCGCCGCGCTGCAGGCCGATCCGCTGATCACCATCGTTCCCGGAGAGATCACCGAGCTGCCCGATCACGGCAACTGGATCGTGGCCACGGGGCCCTTGACCTCGGACGCGCTGGCGGGGGCGATCCGTGGCGTGACGGGCACCGAGGCGCTGGCGTTCTTTGACGCCATCGCGCCCATCGTGCATGCCGACACGATCGACATGTCGGTCGCGTGGGAACAGTCCCGCTATGACAAGGGCGAGACGCTGGCCGAGCAGAAGGCCTATATCAACTGCCCGATGAACCGCGACGAATACGAGGCCTTCATCGACGCCCTGCTGGCCGCCGACAAGACCGAGTTCCACGAGGGCGAAACCGCGGGATACTTCGACGGCTGCCTGCCCATCGAGGTCATGGCAGAGCGTGGCCGCGAGACCCTGCGCCACGGCCCGATGAAGCCCGTGGGCCTGACCAACGCCCACAAGCCCGAGGAAAAGGCCTATGCCGTGGTCCAGCTGCGCCGCGACAATGCCTTGGGCACGCTGTACAATATCGTCGGATTCCAGACCAAGATGAAATACGGCGCACAGACGCAGGTGTTCCGGATGATTCCGGGCCTGCAGAATGCCAGCTTTGCCCGGCTTGGCGGCATCCATCGCAACAGCTTTCTGAACTCGCCCACGCTGCTGGACGACCGCATGCGCCTGCGCTTGCGGCCCAACCTGCGCTTTGCGGGCCAGGTCACCGGGGTCGAGGGCTATGTCGAAAGCGCCGCGATGGGGCTGCTGGCGGGCCGCATGGCCGCGGCCCAGGCCCTGGGGCGCGATCTGGCGCCGCCGCCTTTCACCACCGCGACCGGCGCGCTGATCCATCACATCACCGGCGGGGCCGAGGCCAAGACGTTCCAGCCGATGAACGTCAATTTCGGCCTGTTCCCGCCGCTGCCCGACACCCGGTCGGGGCGGCGCGGGCGCAAGGACCGCTATCCGGCCTATACGCAGCGGGCCAAAGACGACTACACCGCATGGCTGGCGGCCCAGTAACGCGGTTCGCGCCGTCGCCCACGGGGCTGCTGCATCTGGGGCATGCGTTCTCGGCGCTGACGGCGGCGGCGCATGGCGATTTTCACCTGCGGATCGAGGATATCGACCGCGACCGCTGCCGCCCGGAATACGAGGCCGCGATCTTCGAGGACCTTGCCTGGCTGGGGCTGACCTGGCCGCAGCCGGTGATGCGACAGTCGGACCGGATGCCCGCCTATCGGCGCGCGTTGACGCGGCTGGCGCCGCTGACCTATCCCTGCCGCTGCCGCCGGGGCGACATCCGCGCCGCCCTGTCCGCCCCGCAGGAGGGCGCCCTGCCCGCCGGGCCCGACGGGGTGATCTATCCCGGCACCTGCCGCCATCGCAGCCACGCCGATGCCGGACCCGACGACGTGATCCGGCTGGACGTCGCCCGCGCCTTCGACGCGCTTGGGCTGGACCGCATCGGCTTTGCCGATCAGGGCGTCGACCACATCCTGACCCGGCAGCAGTTCCTGGACGGCATCGGCGACGTGATCCTGTCGCGGCGCGGCATGGGCACCTCCTATCATCTGGCGGTCGTGGTGGATGATGCGGCGCAGGGCATCACGCTGGTCACGCGCGGGCAGGACCTGTTCTCGTCCACGCATATCCATGTGCTGCTGCAGCGCCTGCTGGACCTGCCCAGGCCCGCCTATCTGCACCACCGCCTGATCCGCGACACGGCGGGGCGGCGGCTGGCCAAGCGCGACGACGCCCGCGCCATCCGCCAGTACCGGACCGAGGGCGCGACCCCCGCCGATATCCGACGCCTGGTCGGGCTTTAGGTCATAGGTTCGGTCAGAACGACCTCGGCCCCGTCGCGAATGCCGGTGTAAAAGCAGCTGCGTCGGTTGGTGTGGCAGGCGGGCCCGGTCTGATCGACCAGCACCAGCAGGCAGTCGCGGTCGCAATCGACCCGCATCTCGACCAGCTGCTGCACGTGGCCCGAGCTTTCGCCCTTGATCCAGAACGACGCCCGCGACCGCGACCAATAGGTCACGCGCCCGGTCGACAGCGTCCGCGCGACGGCATCGGCATTCATCCAGGCCATCATCAGCACCTCGCCCGATGCGGCATCCTGCGCAATGGCGGGGATCAGCCCGGCCGCGTCATATTTAAGGCTGGTGGGATCGAACATCGGGTTTCCTTTCGGCATGGCCGTCCCTATCTAACCCCCGACCCGCGCTGGCGAAACCCCAAGGATCACGGATGGCCGAGACCGACCTCATGCAGCTCTACTCGCGGCGCATCCTGGCGCTGACGACCGCGATCCCTCATCAGGGCCGGCTGGAAGGTGCGCAGGCCAGCGTCCAGCGTCGCTCTCCGCAATGCGGATCGTCGGTGACGGTGCATCTGTCGGTGGCCGATGGCCGCATCAGCGATTTCGCGCAGGAGGTGCGGGCCTGCGCCCTGGGACAGGCCTCAGCCTCGGTTCTGGGGCAGGCGGTGATCGGCATGGACCGGGCGGGCATCAGCCAGGCCCGCGACCAGCTGCGCGCCATGCTGACCCAGGACGCCCCCGCCCCCGCCGCGCCCTTTGCCGATCTCGAGGCGCTGATTCCCGCGCGCGCCTATCCGAACCGCCACGCCTCGATCCTGCTGGCTTGGGAGGCGACGCTGGACGCCATGGACCAGGCGGCGGCATGAAAAAGACCGGCCCCTTGCAGGGCCGGTCAGGTGCGCGTTCCTGGGAACGGTGACCCACAGGCGGGGGTCACCATGGCAACGCGGGGCAGTCGGTCAGACCTGCAGGATGGCGGGCAGCCACAGCAGGACAATGGTGGTCAGGCTGAGCGCGGCGGCACCGAGCAGGTCAATGGCGGTATCACGGGTCATGGGCGGCAACTCCTCTCTGTTGCTGCTTTGTTCTCATGTTCTGACGATTCGGTAAAGAACTTTTTAAGAACATTCTGCTTGGTCAGCCTACCTGGATCAATCGAATCGCCTGATCCTGCTGCATCAGCCACATCAGCAGCCGCAGCGCCTGCCCGCGCGGGGTCTCCAGCACCGGGTCGCGTTCCAACAGCGCGCGTGCATCCTGACGCGCCACGGCCATCAGCCCGGACTGATGTTCCAGATCCGCAATGCGGAACCGCGGCAGGCCCGATTGCGCGGTGCCGATGACGTCGCCCGCGCCGCGCATCTCAAGGTCGACCTCGGCGATGCGGAACCCGTCCTCGGTGTCGCGCAGGGTGGTCAGGCGGCGGGCGCCAGTTTCGTTCAGCGGGCCGTGATACATCAACAGACAAGTCGAGGCCCCCGAGCCCCGCCCCACCCGCCCCCGCAGCTGGTGCAGCTGCGCCAGGCCAAAGCTTTCGGCGCGTTCGATCACCATGATCGTGGCCTGCGGCACGTCCACGCCGACCTCGATCACCGTGGTCGCGACCAGCAGCTGCGCGGTGCCATCGGCGAAATCGGCCATCGCCGCGTCGCGCTGTTCGGGGGGCATCTGGCCGTGGATCAGCCGCACCCTGTCGCCAAAGATCGCGCGCAGATGCGTGAAGCGCGCCTCGGCCGCGGTCAGGTCGGTGATCTCGCTCTCCTCAACCAAAGGGCAGACCCAATAGGCGCGGGCGCCCTGCGCCATCGCCGCGCGCAGGCGTTCGGTCACCTGTTCCAGCCGCGTGTCCGCGATCATCACCGTGGTGATGGGCTGGCGTCCGGGCGGCTTTTCGTCCAGCACCGACAGGTCCAGATCGCCGTATTGCGACAAAGCCAGCGACCGCGGGATGGGTGTCGCGGTCATGATCAGCATGTCGGGCGGCACGTCGCCCTTGGCCGACAGCTCCAGCCGCTGCGCCACGCCGAACCGGTGCTGTTCGTCGATGATCGCCAGCCGCAGGTCGTGGAAGGTGACATCCTTCTGGAACACCGCATGGGTGCCGACCAGGATGTCGATGGTGCCGTCTGCCAGATCCGTCAGGATCTGACCGCGCAGGTCGCGCTTGTCGCGCCCGGTCAGCGCGGCCAGCCGCACGCCCGCCGCCCGCGCCAGCGGTTCCAGCGCGCGGGCATGCTGGCGGGCCAGGATCTCGGTCGGCGCCATCAGCACGGCCTGGCCCCCGGCCTCGACCGCGACCAGCGCGGCCATCAGCGCGACCAGCGTCTTGCCCGCCCCGACATCGCCCTGCAGCAGGCGGTTCATGCGGCGGTCGCTGGCCATGTCTTCGGCGATCTCGCGCACCGCGCGGGCCTGCGCGCCCGTCGGCGGCCAGGGCAGGCTGTCCAGCACCCGCGCGCGCAGGGCGCCGTCGCCGGCGCTGGCCCGCCCCTTCAGCCGCCGCCGGTCGCGACGCACCAGCGCCAACGTCATCTGATGCGCCAGGAATTCGTCATAGGCCAGCCGCGCCCGCGCCGGGCTGTCGGGCGACAGCGCGCCGGGCGATTGCGGCGCATGCGCCTGATCCAGCGCATCCGCGAATGACGGCCAGCCACGCTGCGCGATCAACTGCGGGTCGATCCATTCGTCAACCTCGGGCAGGCGGGTCAGCGCTGCATCGACAGCCTTGGCCATGCCTTTCTGCGTCAGCCCTGCCGACAGCGGATAGACGGGCTCAAAGCTGGGCGGCAGCGCCTCGTCCTCGGCCAGGATATGATCGGGGTGGACCATCTGCGCCAGCCCGTCGAACAGCTCCAGCTTGCCGCTGATGACGCGGCGTGCGCCCACGGGCAGCTGGCTTTCGATCCAATTGTCGCGCGGGCGAAAGAACACCAGCGTCAGATCACCCTCGCCGTCGGTGCAATGGACGCGGAACGGGCGGCCGCGGACCTGGGGCGGGTGATGGCGCGTCACGGTGACGGTGATGGTCACGATCTCGGGCGCGCGGGCGTCGGCGATGCGGGCGATGCGGCGACGGGTGATCCCGCTGGCGGGCAGCGTCAGGATCAGGTCGCGCGGCTTGTCGATGCCCATCTGTTCCAGCGCGGCGCGGCCCTTGGGGCCGATGCCGGGCAGCGTGTCGATGCCCGCGAACAGCGGGAACAGCGCGGGCGGGCGACCCTTGGGAGCGGTCATCCGGCCCCCGCGATGCGCAGCCATTCGTCCTCGTCAATGACGGTGACGCCCAAGGCCTCGGCCTTGGCGGCCTTGGACCCGGCGCCGGGGCCCGCGATCAGCAGATCGGTCTTGGCGCTGACCGAGCCTGCGACCTTGGCGCCCATCGCCTCGGCCCGCGCCTTGGCCTCGGCCCGGGTCATGCGCTCAAGCGTGCCGGTAAAGACCAGCGTCTTGCCCGAGACCTCGGTCTGGACGGCATGCGGGTTGTCGGCGGGCCGGATGTCCAGGAGCGCCGCCAGACGGTCGATGCTGGCACGTTCGGTGGGCTGTGCAAAGGTCGTGACCAGCGAGTTGACCAGCACGGCGCCGATCCCGTCGATGCCGGTCAACTCGGCCCAATGCGGGCTGTCCGGCAGAGTGGCCCGCCGCGTCTTGTCGTCGGGCGCGGCAAAGGCGGGTTCCGACGCGGCCCCGTCGATGGCCGCGACCAGCGCGGGCCAGTCGCCGAAATGGCGGGCCAGCGTGACAGACGCGACCTCGCCCACATGACGGATGCCAAGCGCAAAGATCAACCGTGCCAAGGGGATGGCGCGCCGATCCTTGATCGCGGCGAACAGCTTTTCGGCGGAACGTTCGCCGAAACCGTCGCGGTTCTTCAGCTTGGTGAAATTACCCGCATCGCGCGTGGCGAGGGTGAAGATGTCGGCGGGTTCTCGGATAGGCAGCTGGTCGTCGGCAAAGAACATCTCGATCTGCTTGGTGCCCAGACCGTCGATATCGAAGGCAGCGCGGCTGACGAAATGCTTCAGCTTTTCGACCGCCTGCGCCGGGCAGATCAGGCCCCCGGTGCAGCGGCGCACGCTGTCGCCGGGTTCGCGGATCGCGTCCGAGCCGCATTCCGGACACTGCGCCGGAAAGGCATAGGGCACGCTGTCCGCCGACCGGCGGGCCAAATCGACATCAGCGATCTTGGGGATCACGTCGCCCGCGCGATAGACCTGGACCCAATCCCCCTCGCGGATGTCGCGGCCCTCGCGGATCGGCGCGCCGGTATTGTCGCGCCCGGCGATGTAATCCTCGTTGTGCAGGGTGGCGTTCGAGACGACGACCCCGCCCACGGTCACCGGCTCCAGCCGCGCCACCGGGGACAGCGCGCCGGTGCGGCCCACCTGGATCTCGATCCGGTCAAGGCGGGTCCAGGCGGTCTCGGCCGGGAACTTGTGCGCCAGCGCCCATCGCGGCGTGGTCGAGCGGAACCCCAGGCGCCGCTGGAACTCCAGGTCGTTGACCTTGTAGACGACGCCGTCGATGTCATAGCCCAGTGTCGCGCGCTGCTGCTCGATCACGGTCCATGTGTCGATCATCTGCGCCGTATTGTGACACAGGCGGGTCAGCGGATTGGTGCTGAACCCCAGCTCGGCCAGCCGCGCCACGGACCCGGCCTGCGTCGCCGCCAGCGGCGCGCTCAGCTGTCCCCAGCCATAGGCAAAGAACCGCAGCGGACGGCGGGCGGTCACGCCCGGGTCGATCTGGCGCAGCGAACCGGCGGCGGCATTGCGTGGATTGGCGAACACCTTGGCCCCGTCCGCGGCATTCAGCGCCGCAAAATCGTCGTGGCTCATATAGACCTCGCCCCGGACCTCCAGAATGGAGGGCGCGGCGGCGGGCAGCTGCTGCGGAATATCCGCGATGGTCCGCGCATTCGCGGTCACGTTCTCGCCCACCGCCCCGTCGCCGCGCGTCGCGGCCTGCACCAGCACGCCATCCTCGTATCGCAGGGACAGCGACAGCCCGTCGATCTTGGGTTCGGCGGTCATCTCCAGAGGGTGATCGTCGGACAGACCCAGAAAACTGCGGATGCGAGCCGTGAAATCCTCCACATCGCCTCGGCTGAAGGCATTGCCCAACGACATCATGCGCTGCGCGTGCACCACCTTGCCGAACCCCTCGGCCGGGGCCGCGCCCACCTGCCCGGTCGGGCTGTCGGCGGGGGCAAGGTCGGGAAAGGCCGCCTCCAGCGCGGCGAGGCGGGCCTTCATCGCGTCGTAATCGGCGTCGCTGATCCTGGGGGCGTCGCGGCCGTGATAATCGTCATTGGCCTCTGCGACGCGGGCGGCCAGATCCGCGATCTCGTCCGCGGCCTGGTCCCGGCTCAGTTCCGCGATCGGCTGCCTGCCCGACATGTTCTGCGACATCCCTGCCCCCATCGTCCTGTCCGGTCGGAACGTCCGACCGTGTCAGATGCGGGTATCGCCCAAGGGCGCGCGATCGTCCAGAAGCCGCATGACCGGCAGCCCCGTTCCCGCCTCAGGCGCCGATGGCCAGACGTTCCTCATTGCCGGGGCCGGGATCGCGCAGGACATAGCCACGGCCCCAGACCGTCTCGATATGGCTTTCGCCGCCAAGGGCCTCGGACAGTTTCTTGCGCAGCTTGCAGATGAAGACGTCGATGATCTTCAGCTCGGGCTCGTCCATGCCGCCATAGAGGTGGTTCAGGAACATCTCCTTGGTCAGAGTCGTGCCCTTGCGCAGGCTAAGCAGCTCCAGGATCTGGTATTCCTTGCCGGTCAGGTTCACCGGCTTGCCCTTAACCTCGACCGAACGGGCGTCCAGGTTCACCGTGATCTCTCCGGTGCGGATCAGGGCCTGGCTGTGCCCTTTCGAGCGTCGGATGATGGCCTGGATGCGGGCCTGCAGCTCCTCGCGGTTGAAGGGCTTGGTCATGTAGTCGTCGGCGCCGAAGCCAAAGCCGCGCAGCTTGCTCTCGGTATCGTCGGAACCGGTCAGGATCAGGATCGGCGTGTCGATGCGCGCCAGGCGCAGATGGCGCAGGACCTCCATCCCGTGCATGTCCGGCAGATCCAGATCCAGCAGGATCAGATCATAGTCGTACAGCTTGGCCAGATCGATCCCCTCCTCTCCCATGTCGGTCAGGAACACGTTGTAGCTGGCTGCCGTTAGCATCAATTCGATCGCACGCGCGGTGCTGGGATCGTCTTCTACCAAAAGGATTCGCATGGCTTGATCTTTCCCCGATTCGCCAAAGGTCATGTCACGACAATCTCTCGGACAGGTTAATATGTCGTTACCGGTCGACCCATCTTGGCGGACGCAACCTATGGTTGTCTATACTTTTGTAACGCCGTCACCTTCAAGGCCGCTTTGCCATGGCGGGCCACGGCCATGCACCAGCTGTCGAATTCCTCCTCCGACAGGCCATAGCGGCGCAGGGCATCATCGCGGGTGATCAGGCCATGCGAGACCGCCAGAACCACCGTCTGCTTGCGGCTGGCCACCCACCGCGTGTCGGCCAGCGGCAGATCCGCGACGCTGAGAATGCGCCCGTCTTCCAGGGTCACGATCCGCGGGCCAGTGGTCTTTTTCACGAACATTGCAGGGTCCTTCCGTCGCGTCCTGCAGTTCTGGCGCCAAAGCCCTTAAAACGGCGTTAGCCTTGGGGGGATTTCCGCCGCTGTCGGGGTTGAGAATGGGCCGAATTTGCCTATATTTTGAGGCAAATCCCTCTGTCGCCCGCAAGCCTTGCCCATCGGGCCGAAAGTTCACCCATGACCCTGACCGCCGCCACGCGCACCGATGCGCGCCCAACCGAATTGAACAGCCTGGGCTTTGCCAAGCCGCCCGCACAGACGCGGGTGGTCGTGGCGATGTCGGGCGGCGTGGACAGTTCGGTCGTCGCAGCCCAGCTGAAATCCGAGGGTTACGATGTCATTGGGGTGACGCTGCAGCTGTATGACCACGGCGCGGCGCTGGCCAAGAAGGGCGCCTGCTGCGCGGGCCAGGACATCCACGACGCCCGCCGCGTGGCCGAGCGCATGGGCTTTCCCCATTACGTCCTGGATTACGAGAACAAGTTCCGCGAATCCGTGATCGACGAATTCGCCGACGCCTATCTGGCCGGCGCGACGCCCGTGCCCTGCATCCGCTGCAACGAGCGCGTCAAGTTCCGCGACCTGCTGGAGACCGCGCGCGATCTGGACGCCGATTGCATGGCGACCGGCCACTATATCCAGCGCAAGGACGGCCCCCTGCGGGCCGAGCTGCACATGGCGGCCGATCCGAATCGCGACCAGAGCTATTTCCTGTTCTCGACCACGCAGCAGCAGCTGGACTTCCTGCGCTTTCCCCTGGGGCACCTGGTCAGCAAGGCCGAGACGCGCGCCCTGGCCGCCGAATACGGCCTGTCGGTCGCGGACAAGCCCGACAGCCAGGACATTTGCTTTGTCCCCAACGGCGATTATGCCGCCGTCATCGAAAAGCTGCGCCCCGGCGCCGCCGACCCCGGCGATATCGTCGACCGCGAGGGCACCGTGCTGGGGCGGCATCGCGGCGTCATCCACTATACGATCGGACAGCGCCGGGGCCTGGGCATCGGCGGCGGAGAGCCGCTCTATGTGCTGCGGCTGGAGCCCGAGACGCGCCGCGTCGTCGTGGGCCCCCGCGAGGCGCTCTCCACCCGCACCGTCGCCGTGACCGAGGTGAACTGGCTGGGCGACCAGCCCTTCGAGGGCGAGATCCCCTGCCTGGTCCGCATCCGCTCGACCCGCCCGCCGCGCCCGGCTATCCTGCGCCCCCTGCCCGGCCGCCGCGCCGAGGTCGAGCTGCTGGACCCCGAGGACGGCGTCAGCCCTGGTCAGGCCTGCGTGTTCTATGAGACCGAAGGCACGCGCGTGCTGGGCGGCGGCTGGATCAGCCTGCGTCGGCGGCCAGCAGCCTGATCCGTTCGATCATCGCGCGCAGCCCGTTCGACCGCTGCGCCGACAGATGCTCGTCCAGACCAAGCCGCGCCAGAGCAGCCTGCGCATCGATCTGCCCCACCTGATCGACCGGCACGCCCGCATACAGGGCATGCAGCACCGCGATCAGCCCGCGCACGATCAGCGCGTCGCTGTCGCCTTGGAAATCGAAACGGCGGCCCTCGATCCGGGGCAGGATCCAGACCTGGCTGGCGCAACCATCGACCTTGGTGGCGGGAACCTGGACGGCGGGGTCCATGGGCGGCATCGCCTTGCCCAGTTCGATGACGTGGCGATAACGCTCTTCCCAGTCATCCAGAAAGTCGAAGGTTTCGGCGATGTCCTCGAAGGCGGGGGTGGCCATGGGTCTCTCCTGATATCCGGCGTCATGGCCTAACGCGGCGCGGCGGTCAGGTCAAAGAGGCTTTTCCGCGCGCCCCGGATCGCCTATCACGGGGCAGGACCGCCGAAGGGATGCACCATGACCAGACTGACCCTGCCGCTGCTGATCGTCGCCCTGACCGCGTCGGGCTGCGGGCGCTTCGGGGACAGCGGCTGGAACCCCCTCGGATGGGGTCCCGGCACCGCCACGCCCCAGACCCTAGCGCCGGAGGGGGGCTATCCGCAGGTCCGTGATCCCCGCCCCACCGTGCCGCAGATCCTGGATGCCGGGTGGCAGCGGCTGGCCGACGGACGGCTTCTGGTGCTGCGCGGGTTCGGTCCGGTCAAGGGCTATCATTCCGCCGCGCTGGTTCCTGCGGTGGCGCGCCCCGGCGATCCGCTGCAACCCGACGCGGACGGCGTCCTGCGCCTGCGCTTCGTGGCTGTCCCCCCGGCTGCGGATGCCACGACCGCCCGCCTGCCCGCGAACCCCGTCATCGACAGCATCACGGTCGCGGTTCCGATGAGCTTCCTGCGCCTGTCCCGCCTGACCGCGATCGAGATCGAAGGCGGCGACCGCGTGATCACGCTACGCCGCTAAGGGGTTTGCACCCCCTCAAGCGCTGCGCCAGCCGAACGCGTCGGAGGCGTGGCAGGGCATTGTTGCAGAAGTCTGCGGCTTAAGGAATAATTTCGCGATTGCATCCGATTAGACGAATGGCATGACCATGTTGCACCCACCACGAGACCGCACCGCGAACTGGCCAGCGTATAGCCGCGCTGACATTGCCCCTACCTTTTATCCAGTTTGAGGTAGGCTGGACTTGCCCGGCTTTGGTGGAGAGCGTTTAGCTCAGTTCCCGGGCCTTTCGCTCGAAGGCGATGGGGCTCTTGAAGCCGAGCGATGAATGCCGCCT
>NZ_MEES01000024.1:0-33667 GCF_001724535.1 Paracoccus sp. SCN 68-21
GGTGATCGCCGCCGTCAGCGTCGTCTTGCCGTGGTCAACGTGGCCGATCGTGCCGATGTTGACGTGCGGTTTGTTCCGTTCAAACTTTGCCTTTGCCATCTGGGCCTCCTGGATCAGCGGGGCATGGCTGAGACGGCCCCGGAATTGACGTGCGCTGCGATCTATAAGGCGGCCGGGGAAAAATCAAGGGCGGGAACGCGGTCGCTGCACCATTCCAGCACGGCACGTCCGATGCCGGGCGGACTGACGAAGTCCCGCGCTGCGGGGGGCTTTCCGGGAACTGCGCGCCGACCCATATCGTTCACAGCACAAGCAGACCGGCCGCAACGCGACCCGTGTCCTGCATGACCGAAAGGAACTGCGCATGAGCCTGATGAAAAGTCTGACCAAAGTCGCCGCCGGCGTGATGCTGGCCAAGGGAATCGGCGGCATGATGAACAACCAGCAGCGCGGCGGGACGTCCGGCCAGGGCATTGGCGGCCAAGGCGCCGGCGGTCAGCGCGTGGGCGGCGGATTGCTGGACAACCTGCTGGGCAACAACACCGGCAGCGGCGCGGGCGGCAGCCTGAACCAGATGCTGGGCCGCGCGCTTGGCGGCGGCGCGGGCGGGACCGGCGGCTCGCTTGGCGGTCTGCTGGACAAGCTGGGAGGCTCTCAGGGCCGCACCGGTGGCGGCCTGGGCGGCATGCTGGGCGGTCTGCTGGGCGGCGCGGCGGCGGGTGGTGCCGTGGGACAACTGGCGCGCAAGGATTCGCAGGCGCAGAACCAGGCCAGCTTCGGGTCGCTGTTCGACGACGCCCTGTCCCATGACGCCGAGCCCGAGGTCGCCCCCACCCCGGAACAGAACGCCATGGCCGGGCTGATGCTGCGCGCGATGATCCAGGCGGCCAAGTCCGACGGCCATGTGGACGACGCGGAACGCCAGCGCCTGCTGGGCCATCTGGGCGACGATCTTGACGAGGACGAGCGTCAGTTCATCCGCGACCAGATGGCCGCGCCCGTCGATGCCGCCGGTCTGGCCCGCGACGTCCCCGAAGGGATGGAGCGTCAGGTCTATCTGATGTCGCTGCTGGCGATCGATTTCGACAGCGAGGCCGAGGCCCGCTATCTGAATGACCTGGCGGGCGGGCTAAAGCTGGACCGCGCCACCGTCAATGACATCCACCGCGAGGCCGGGGTCATGCCGCTTTACAACGCGGGCTGACGATCCGACATGACCCTCAAGCCCGCCGTTCCCCGGAACGGCGGGCTTTTCCGTGCAGGGGGCAGCCCGGCGTCTTGATGAATGATGCAGGAACAATCCGTCCGCCGCGGCGGTTGGCCCCGGCAATCCAGAACCAGAGGTGATCCATGTCCGACACTCCCGCACGCACGCCCTTCCGCAGCGGCGCCATCACCGATCCGCGCCTGCCTGTCCCCGATTTCCCCGCGCAGGAGCAGCCCTTTCCCGGCCTCGCGCGCGAGATGGACCCCCTGCCCGACCACGGAGAGACCAGCTATCGCGGATCGGGCCGCCTCAAGGGCAAGCGCGCCCTGATCACCGGCGGAGACAGCGGCATCGGCGCCGCCGCCGCCATCGCCTTCGCGCGCGAAGGGGCCGATGTGGCTATCACCTATCTGCCCGACGAACAGCCCGATGCCGACCGCGTGGTCGCCGCGATCCAGGCCGACGGGCGCCGCGCTGTGGCCATCCCCGGCGACCTGCGCGACGAGACATTCTGCAAGGAGATGGTCGAAAGCGCCGTGTCGCAGCTGGGCGGGCTGGACATCTTGGTCAACAATGCTGGCCGCCAGCAGTTCTGCAACCGGCTGGAGGACCTGACGACCGAGGATTTCGACGCCACGATGAAGACCAACATCTATGCGCCCTTCTGGGTGACGCGCGCCGCGCTGCCGCATATGGAGGCGGGCGGGTCGATCATCATCACCTCGTCGGTGCAGGCGTTTTCCGGGTCGGCACACCTGTTCGACTATGCGCAGTCCAAGGCCGCGAATGTCGCCTTTGCGCAGTCGCTGGCCAAACAGCTGGCCCCGCGCGGCATCCGCGTGAACGCCGTCTGCCCCGGCCCCTACTGGACCGCGCTGCAGATCAGCGGCGGCCAGCCGACCGACAAGGCGCAGGAGCATGGCGCCAGCCAGCCCCTGGGCCGCCCCGGCCAACCGGTCGAGATCGCGCCGATCTATGTGCTGCTGGCCTCGGACGAGGCCAGCTATATCACCGGTGAGTATTTCGGCTCGGTCGGCGGCGGCGGGCTCTAAGCGAACCGGTTGTCGCGCGGGAAACCGCGCGGCGCCATCCGGCCCACGCTGCCGCGCTTGCCCAGCCATTCGGTCAGGTCGGGCTCGGTCCGGGTCTTGCCGCCGGTCATGGGCCATGACAGGCCCTGCGCCAGCGTCAGGCAGATCGCGTCCACCATCCCGTCATCCTTCAGCAGGCCACCGCCCTTGCCATAGCGCTGCAGGCGCACACCCTTGCCGCGCGCCATCTCGGGCAGCTCGGCCAGCGGGAAGACAAGCATCTTGCGGTTCTCTCCGACGACGGCGACGTGATCGCCCGACACCGGACGGCACAGCAGCGCGTCGCCGTTCAGGACCTGCTTGCCCGATTTCGTCTGCGCCAGGATATCCCCCGCGCCCACGATGAACCCGTCCCCGGCCTTGGATGCCACCAGATAGCGCGCGCCCTCGCGCCAGGGGAACATGGCGATCACCTGCGCCTCGTTGGGCAGGTCGATCATCAGGCGCAGCGGTTCGCCCATCCCGCGCCCGCCGGGCAGCGTGTTGACCGGGAGGGTGTAGAACCGCCCGTTCGATGCAAAGACCATCAGCTTGTCGGTGGTCTCGGCGTGCAGCGCCTGTCCGGGGCCGTCGCCATCCTTGAACTTCAGCTCCGCATCCAGCGGCTGATGCCCTTTCAGGCTGCGGATCCAGCCCATCTTGGACAGGATCACCGTCACCGGCTCGCGCTCGATCATGGCGTCCAGGTCGATCACGGGCATCTCGGTCGCCTCGCTGATCGTGGTGCGGCGCTGGCCCTCGGGGCGCGACTTGCCGAACAGGTTGCGCACCTCCTTCAGCTGGTCGGCGATGCGCGCCCATTGCGCCTCCTCGCTGTCCAGCATCGCCTGCAACCCCTCGCGCTCGGCCAGCAGGGCGTCGCGCTCGGCACGCAGCTCGATCTCCTCCAGCTTGCGCAGGGCGCGCAGGCGCATGTTCAGGATCGCCTCGACCTGGACGTCGTTCAAGCCGAATTCGGCCATCATCACGGCCTTGGGCTCATCCTCGGTACGGATGATCTCGATCACGCGATCCAGGTTCAGATAGGCGACCAGATAGCCTTCCAGCACCTCAAGGCGCGACGCGATCTTGTCCAGGCGATAGCTGGCGCGGCGCACCAGCACCTCGCGGCGATGGTCCAGAAAGGCGCGCAGGACCTCTTTCAGCGAACAGACCTTGGGCACGCGCCCGTCGATCAGCACGTTCATGTTCAGGTTGAACCGCGTCTCCAGGTCGCTGGAGCGGTACAGCGCGCCCATCAGCTGCTCGGGGTCGACGGTGCGGGCGCGCGGTTCGATGACGATGCGCACATCCTCGGCGGATTCGTCGCGCACATCGGCGAAGATCGGGATCTTGCGCAGCTGGATCAGCTCGGCCAGGCGTTCGATCAGCTTGGATTTCTGCACCTGATAGGGGATTTCGGTGACCACGATCTGCCACAGGCCCCGGCCCAGATCCTCCTGATGCCAGCGGCAGCGCAGGCGGAACGCGCCGCGCCCGGTGCGATAGGTCTCGGCCATGCTGTCGGCCGATTCGACCAGCACGCCGCCGGTCGGGAAATCGGGGCCCTTGATCAGCGTGGCCAGCGTGTCGTCGCGCGCATCGGGCACCTTGATCAGATGCAGGCAGGCATCCACGACCTCGTGCAGGTTGTGGGGCGGGATGTTGGTGGCCATCCCCACGGCGATGCCCGAGGCGCCATTGGCCAGCAGGTTCGGAAAGGCCGAGGGCAGCACGACAGGCTCGCTCAGCGTGCCGTCATAATTGGGGCGGAAATCGACCGAATCCTCGGTCAGCCCCTCCATCAGCGCCTCGGAGGCCGCGGCCAGGCGGGCCTCGGTGTATCGCGCGGCAGCGGGGTTGTCGCCGTCGATATTGCCGAAATTGCCCTGCCCGTCCACCAGCGGATAGCGCATGGCGAAATCCTGGGCCAGGCGCGCCATCGCGTCATAGATGGCCGCGTCGCCATGCGGGTGATAGTTGCCCATCACGTCGCCGGTGATCTTGGCCGACTTGCGGAACGCGCCGTTGGGCGCCAGCCGCAATTCGCGCATCGCATAGAGGATGCGGCGGTGCACCGGCTTCAGCCCGTCGCGGGCATCGGGCAGCGCGCGGTGCATGATCGTCGACAGCGCATAGGTCAGGTAACGCTCGCCGATCGCGCGGCTGAGCGGTTCGGAATGGGTGCCCTTTTCGGGCGCAGGGATCAGATCATCGGCCATGCGCCTTGGATAGGGCGCGCGGCCTTTCCGGTCCAGATCGAAAAGCGGGGCGCGGGAACGGGGCGTCGCGCGTGGCGTTGTGCCGCCGGATGGGTTAATTCGACGACAGCAGGGATGGGAAACGCGCGATGATCAGGCTGGGACTGCTGATGCTGGTGACGGTGGCGGGCTTTGTGCTGGTCCTGACGCTTTATGGCGATGACGAACTGCGGGCCGCGCGCCGCCCGGCAGCCCCCGCCCCGGTCAGCGCCGCGCAGGATGCCGGATCGCCGGTCCTGACCGCCCCCGCCGGTTCGCTGGCGACCCAGCCCCCCGTGGATGTGGTCCCCGCCGCCAGCCAGACCCCCGAACGCACGCAACGCTTTCCCGGCCCCCCGCTGGAGCCGTCGCCGGAGTACCCGTCCGGCACCCCCGAGGCCACGGCCGAGGCCGCAGCCCCCTTGGGCGCGGAGGGACCGGTCCTCTATGTCACCGCGACGCGGGTGAATATGCGGTCGGGCGCGGGCACCGGCAACCCGGTGGTCACCGGGCTGGACGGCGGCACCGCGGTCGAGGCGATCGGCCCCACCGGCGGCGAATGGGTCGAGGTGCGCACCACCGGTGGCCAGCAGGGCTTTGTCGCGGGCCAGTTCTTGTCGCCTGACACCCCATGAGGCGCGTGCTGATCACGGGCTGCTCCTCCGGGATCGGCCTGGACGCGGCGCGCCACCTGCGCGACAGCGGCTGGCGCGTCGTGGCCACCTGCCGCAAGCCCCAGGACATTGCCGCCCGCCAGGCCGAGGGGATGGAGTGCCTGTCCTTGGACCTGGCCTGCCCCGACAGCGTCGCCGCCTGCGCCCGCGACGCGCTGGCGGGCGGGCCGGTGGACGCGCTGGTCAACAACGCGGCCTTTGCCCTGCCCGGCGCCGTCGAGGACATGCCCCGCGACGCCCTGCGCGCGATCATGGAGGTCAACCTGCTAGGCACGCATGACCTGACCATCCGCCTGATCCCGCATTTCCGCGACCGGGGCGCGGGGCGCATCGTCACCATCAGCTCGGTCCTGGGCCTGGTGGGCATCCCCTGGCGCGGCCCCTATGTGGCCACGAAATTCGCGCTGGAGGGGCTGACCGACGTGCTGCGCCTGGAGATGCACGGCACCGGCATCCACGTCACCCTGATCGAGCCGGGCCCGATCACCAGCCGCATCCGCGAGAACGCCATCCCGCATTTCGAACGATGGGTGAACTGGCAGGCCAGCCCCCGCGCCGACCAGTATCGCGCGACGCTGCTGAAACGGCTGTATGAACCGTCCGGCAAGGACCGGTTCGAGCTGCCCCCCCGCGCCGTCAGCGACCGCATCCTGACCGCGCTGACGGCCCGGAACCCGGCCCCGCGCTACTATGTCACGGCGCCTACGCGCATTTCCGGGGTCGCGCGCCGGGTTCTGCCGACCCGCGCTCTGGACTGGTTCGCGCGGCGGAACTAGGTTGGCGGCCGAAAGGCGGTAATCATGCCCGATACATCCCTGTTTCTTGTGACCGTCCTGTCCATCGGCGTCGTCATCGCGATCCTGATGACCGGGATCGGCGGCTTTGCCAAAGGCGGAGAGTTCAACGCCAAGCACGGCAATCGCATGATGCGCTGGCGGCTTTACGCCCAGGCCGGGGCGATCGTCATCCTCATGGGCTTTCTGTGGCTGGGGGCTCGCTGATGGTCGTCCTGAACAAGATCTATACCCGCACCGGCGACAAGGGCGACACCGCCCTGTCCGACGGCAGCCGCGTCTCCAAGCACGACCCCCGCGTCGAGGCCTATGGCACCGTGGACGAGTTGAACGCCACTCTGGGCCTGTGCCGCCTGCACGCGACGCGCGATCTGGCCCGCCAGATCGGCGTGATCCAGAACGACCTGTTCGATCTGGGCGCGGATCTGTCGCGGCCGAACATGGCCGCGGACGATCAGGCCGGATACAAGGTCCTGCGTATCATCGACGCCCAGGTCGACCGCCTGGAGGCCGAGATCGACGCCATGAACGCACACCTGACGCCGCTGCGCAGCTTCATCCTGCCGGGCGGCACGGCCATTGCCGCGCATCTGCACCTGTCGCGCACGGTCGCGCGCCGCGCCGAACGCCGCGCCACCGAGCTGCTGGCGGGGGGCGATGTGAACCCATCCGCCATCCGCTATCTGAACCGGCTGTCGGACTGGCTGTTCGTGGCGGGCCGGGTGGTCAACGACAACGGCGCCGACGACATCCTGTGGGTGCCCGGCGCCAGCCGTTAGCGCCGGACCCAGGCGTCACGGGGCGCAAACGCTGCGTCCTGTGACGTTTTTGCCCTGTCCTTGCCCGGTCTTGCTGTCTAACAATCCCCGCGACAGATGACGCAAACCAAGGGAGAGAGGCCGATGAAAGTCCTCGTGCCAGTCAAGCGCGTGATCGACTACAACGTGAAGGCCCGCGTGAAGGCGGACGGATCGGGTGTCGATCTGGCCAACGTGAAGATGTCGATGAACCCCTTTGACGAGATCGCCGTCGAAGAGGCGATCCGTCTGAAGGAAAAAGGCGCCGCCACCGAGATCGTGGCCGTCAGCATCGGCGTCAAGCAGGCCGCCGAGACCCTGCGCACCGCGCTGGCCATGGGCGCCGACCGCGCGATCCTGGTCGTCGCCGCCGATGACGTGCATCAGGACATCGAGCCGCTGGCCGTCGCCAAGATCCTCAAGGCCATCGTCGATGCCGAACAGCCCGGGCTGGTCATCGCCGGCAAGCAGGCGATCGACAACGACATGAACGCGACCGGGCAGATGCTGTCGGCCCTTCTGGGCTGGAGCCAGGCGACCTTCGCCAGCAAGCTGGAGATCGCGGGCGACGTGGCCCATGTCACGCGCGAGGTCGACGGCGGCCTGCAGACCATCGAGGTCAAGCTGCCCGCCATCGTCACCGCCGACCTGCGCCTGAACGAGCCGCGCTATGCCAGCCTGCCCAACATCATGAAGGCCAAGAAGAAGCCGTTGGAGGAGAAGACCCCCGCCGATTACGGCGTGGACGTCACCCCGCGCCTGACGGTCGTCAACACCCGCGAGCCCGAGGGCCGCAAGGCGGGCATCAAGGTCGGCTCGGTCGACGAGCTGGTGTCGAAACTCAAAGAAGCGGGGGTCGTGTAATGGCTGTTCTTCTTCTGGCCGAAGTGACCAATGGCGAACTGAACCGCGACGCGACCGGCAAGGCCGTGGGCGCCGTCGCGTCCCTGGGCGATGTGACGGTGCTGTGCGCCGGGTCGCAGGCCCGTGCGGCCGCTGATCAGGCCGCGAGCATCGCGGGCGTATCCCGCGTTCTGGTGGCCGAGGATGCGCGCTATGGCCACCGCCTGGCCGAACCCACCGCGGCGCTGATCGTGGCGCTGGCGGGCGATTACAGCCACATCGCCGCCCCCGCCACGACGGACGCCAAGAATGTCATGCCCCGCGTCGCGGCCCTGCTGGACGTCATGGTGATGTCCGACGTCTCCGCCGTGATCGACGCCGACACGTTCGAACGCCCCGTCTATGCCGGCAACGCCATCCAGACGGTGAAATCGGCTGACGCGACCAAGATCATGACCATCCGCGTGGCCAGCTTTGACGCCGCGGGCGAAGGTCCGGCGGCGCCCGTCTCGGACGCCACGCTGGCCGACGATCCGGCCCTGTCGAAATGGCTGAACGACGAGGTCGCCCAAAGCGACCGCCCCGAGCTGACCTCGGCCGGGCGCGTCGTGTCGGGCGGTCGCGCGCTTGGCTCCAAGGAGCAGTTCGCGATCATCGAGAGCCTGGCCGATAAGCTGGGCGCCGCCGTCGGCGCATCCCGCGCGGCGGTCGATTCGGGCTATGCCCCGAACGACTGGCAGGTGGGCCAGACCGGCAAGGTCGTGGCACCCGAACTGTACGTCGCGGTCGGCATCTCGGGCGCGATCCAGCATCTGGCGGGCATGAAGGACAGCAAGGTCATCGTGGCCATCAACAAGGACGAAGAGGCGCCGATCTTCCAGATCGCCGATTACGGCCTGGTGGGCGACCTGTTCACGTTGGTCCCGGAACTGACCGAAAAACTGTAACGAACGCTGCCGCCCCCCACCATTCCGGGGGGCGGTTTTGCATTGCAGCAGGGGTCGCCCGGCCCTATCGTCCCGGCGACGGAACAGGGGATGCAGCAATGGCAATTCAATCGGTTGGCGTGATCGGCGCAGGTCAGATGGGCAACGGCATCGCCCATGTCTTTGCCGTGGCGGGCTATGACGTGCTGCTGACCGACATCAGCCAGGAGGCGCTGGACAAGGCCGTCTCGCTGATCGACCGCAACCTGGAACGCCAGGTCAGCCGCGACAAGATCACCCCAGACGTCAAGGCCACCGCGATGGGCCATATCCGCACCACGCTGAAGCTGTCGGACCTGGGCCGCTGCGATCTGGTGATCGAGGCCGCGACCGAGCGCGAGACCGTGAAACAGGCCATCTTCGAGGATCTGGTCCCGCACCTGAAGCCCGAGACGATCCTGACCTCGAACACCTCGTCCATCTCGATCACGCGGCTGGCCTCGCGCACCGACCGCCCCGAGAAGTTCATGGGGTTCCACTTCATGAACCCCGTCCCCGTGATGCAGCTGGTCGAGCTGATCCGCGGCATCGCCACCGACGAGCCGACCTACAAGGCGCTGCACGAGGTGGTCGAGAAACTGGGCAAGACCTCGGCCACCGCCGAGGATTTCCCCGCCTTCATCGTGAACCGCATCCTGATGCCGATGATCAACGAGGCGGTCTATACGCTCTATGAGGGCGTGGGGTCCGTCAGCAGCATCGACAGCGCGATGAAGCTGGGCACCAACCACCCGATGGGCCCGCTGGAGCTGGCCGATTTCATCGGCCTGGACACCTGCCTGGCGATCATGAACGTCCTGCATGACGGGCTGGCCGACACGAAATACCGCCCCTGCCCGCTGCTGACCAAATATGTCGAGGCCGGCTGGCTGGGCCGCAAGACCGGGCGCGGCTTTTACGACTATCGCGGCGACACGCCGGTGCCGACGCGCTGAGGGGCCGGTCGCCCGGCCCCGGTCGGCAGATCACGCCTCGGGTTTGGGGTCGCGCTTTTCCATGAACTGGTCGAACTCGGCCTTGTCCTTGGCCTCGCGCAGCTTGGCCAGGAAGGCGTTGAAGTCGCGATGCTCGTCCTCCAGCCGCTTCAGCGTCTCGGCGCGATAGGCGTCAAAGGCGCTGTTGCCGGTCGAGGGTGCCGTATAGCGCGGGGTGATGTCACGTTTCTTGCAGCTTCCGAACATGCGCTTGCTCCAGATCATGTAGAACAGGACCGCCAGGCCGACCGGCCAGGCGAAGATGAAACCCAGCACCATGGCCACCAGCCAGGCGGGGCGGCCGCGCGCGTCCAGCCAGTCCCGGCCGCGGGCCAGCAGGTCGCCTGCGCGCTGCAGGGTCGTGGCCGACGATCCGTCGGGGGACGGGGACGGCGCAGGAATTGCGGTGATCATCGGTGATCTCTCCCTATGTTAATGTAAATCACATTTACATAGATGGGCGCGCAGAGACCGCGTTCAAGACCGGTCGACCGGTTTTTCACTCCAGGATCAGGCCCAGCCCGCGCAGATAGATCATCACGCCGCTCTCCAGCATCTGCGACGGCTCGACGGGGCTGCGGGTGCCGGGGCGGCCGCGGCCGAACAACTCGACCACGCCGTGGCTCAGCGCCCAGATGTGGTTGGCGACCATGCGCACCGGCGGGCGGCGATCGGGCGGCAGGCGGCTGGCCAGCGCCTCGGCGGCCGAGACCAGCACCCCCTGCGCCCGCCCCGACGCCGCCGCCAGATCGGCATTGCCGGCGATGGACAACCCGCTCTCGAACATGGCCATATAATAGCCGGGGCGGTCGGCGGCGAAATCCAGATAGGTCTGCCCCATCCGCAGGAACGCGCTCAGCGGGCGCGGACGGCCGCCGTCAAAGGCCGTATCCAGACGCGTCGCGAACTCCAGGAATCCCTGGCGCGCGACCTCTTCCAGAAGGTCCTCGCGACCCTTGAAATGGCGATAGGGAGCGGCCGGGGACACGCCCGCCCGGCGCGCGGCCTCGGTCAGGGTAAAGGCCTGCGGGCCCTGCTCCTGCACCAGATCGGCGGTTGCCTCGACCAGGGCCTGGCGCAGATTGCCATGATGATAGGATTTGCGATCAGAGGCGCGGGTATTGGCGCCCGTGCCGTCGGGGGATTGCGGATCGGGCACTACATGCCTTCGCCGAAGTAATCCCCGACCAGGGCCTCCAGCGCGTCGGCCAGGGCCTGCGCCTCGGGGCCGGTGGTGGTCACGCGGATCTGGCTGCCGCGCGGCGCGGTCAGCATCAGCAGCCCCATGATGCTGTCGCCCGACACTGCCATACCGTCCTTTTCGACCTGCGCCTGCGCGTCATGGCGCTCGACCACGTCCACGAACTTGGCGCTGGCGCGGGCATGCAGGCCCTTGATGTTGATGATCGACAGATCGCGGGTGACGGGCTGGCTCATCCGGCACGGCTCCCGCTGTCCAGCCCGGCCTCGGGCGGCACGTTGTACGAGTTGATGTACTTGCGCCCGGCATCCTTGGCATGGCCCACGGCGACCGGCACGGTCAGGTGCCGCGACTTGGCCAGCTTGACCAGCATCGGCAGGTTGGCCCCATAGAGGATCGTGCGATCCTGCACCGCGCAGGCCGGCAGCGACAGGTTCGAGGGCGAGCCTCCGAACAGATCCGTCACCAGCACGACCCCGTCGCCCAGATCGACCGCATCGGCGGCCGCCTTGATTTCGGCCGTCTTGGCCGCGCGGTCGTGATCATCCTCGATCGCGACGGCGGCGATTCCGACCTGCGGCCCCACGACATGCTCGACCGCCGAGAGATACTCCCGGGCCAATCCACCATGCGCGACTATGACAATTCCGATCAACGCGCCCCACCAAGCCCAAAAGACCGCCCGAACACCCAAGACCTCATGATGCCTGCCTCTGTGTCGGATATGCCCCGCCGTCAGGCTGCACCTCCGGGGCAGATTGCAGCGCCGCATTCCGACGCTCGAGTTCCCTGTGCCTTATTGACACCGGCCAGCCCGCCTCTGCAAGCGCAACAGCCATGTTTTCCACCAAAGTGACGGAACGGTGTTGCCCCCCGGTGCATCCGAAACCCACCGCCAGGTGCGATTTGCCCTCATCCATATGGGCGGGCAGCAGGAACTGCACCAGCCCGCAGGTCCGGTCAAAGAATTCCGCGAATCGCGCATCGGCGCGCACATGCGCCTGCACGCGCGGATCGCGCCCGTCCAGCGGCCGCAGGTCGGGCGCCCAATGCGGGTTCGACAGGAACCGACAGTCGAACATCAGATCCAGGCCCCGCGGCACGCCGCGCTTGTAGCTGAAGGAATGCAGCGACACGCTCAGCCGCCGGTCGGGCCGCGCATCGAACCAGCGCGTCAGCTCGGCCTTGAGGTCATGGGGCGACAGCTCGGTCGTGTCGACCAGGACATCGGCCCGCGCCCGGATCGGGGCCAGCAGGTCGATCTCGGCCAGAACGCCCGACATCGGGGCGGCATCGGGCGACAGCGGATGGCGGCGGCGCGTCTCGTTATAGCGGCGCACCAGGACATCGGCCTGACAGTCCAGGAACAGCACCTCGGGCGCATAGCCCGGCAAGCGCGTCAGCCGGTCGATCAACTCGATCACGTTGAAGGCCGAGAAATCGCGGTTGCGCACGTCCAGCCCCAGGGCCAGCGGCGTGGGCCGCGCGGGCCCGTCCAGCAGCCGCGGGATCAGCGACAGCGGCAGATTGTCGATCGCCTCGAAGCCCAGATCCTCCAGCACGTTGATCGCGGTCGAGCGCCCGGCCCCGGACGGCCCGGTGACCAGCACCAGCCGCTGCGCGGTTTCCGGTTCGGTGGCGTTGTGATCCATGCGTCAGGTCCTCGGCAACGGCGGGTGGCATCCGGGTTCGGCATCAAGGCGGCGGGCGGTCGTCATGCCAGACGTCGCCCCAGCATCAGCTGCCGCACCGCAGCATAAAGATGGGGGCGATAGGGCCCGGACACAAGCGAAACCCGGACCCCCAGCCAATCCTGATACAGCTCCTGCGGCAATCGTTCGGCCTCGGGCGCGCCCAGGTCGCAGGCCAGCGCCACCGGGACCGGCGGCGAGGGTTCCGCCCAGACGATGCCCACGCCCCGCGCCTCGATCCGGCCCAACAGGGGCTGGGGCGCCTGCGCCATCAGCCGGCCCGCCGACAGACGCAGGTCGGTGCGGTCGTCGGCCACCAGCCGCCCCCCCACGGCCATCAGCTGCAGGGCCAGCGTCGACTTGCCCGCGCCCGACGGCCCCAGGATGATTACACCCCGCCCGTCCAGGGCCACGGTCGTGGCATGCAGCTGGATCATCCGAATCACCTCCCCCTTAATCCTGCCCCGAATCCGGTTAAGATTCCGTCGACCGACACACCGCCCCGCCTCATTTTTGCCATGTTGGCGATAACATGCAATGTTACCGCTCACTGTTTGCGCTGACTTGTTTCGGCCCGAATCCGCCGTGTTATAGCCCGGACAACGCCCGCCGCCGCGGGCCGCCACAGCACACACCACGGAGCCACGGACATGACGACGCGCGCAAATCCCGACTGCCGCCTGGACGATCAAGGCATCACCGGGCTGGGCCAGGTCCATTACAACCTGACCGAAGCCGCCCTGATGACCCAGGCCGTCGCCCGCGGCGAAGGCCAGCTGGGCCAGGGCGGCACGTTCCTCGTATCCACCGGCGCGCATACCGGCCGCTCGCCCAAGGACAAGTTCGTGGTCCGCACCCCCTCGGTCGAAGACACGATCTGGTGGGACAACAACAAGCCGATGGACCCCGCGGCCTTCGACCGCCTGCATGCCGACATGCTGGCGCATATGAAGGGACGCGACTACTTCGTGCAGGACCTGTTCGCGGGCGCGGATGCCGACAACCGCCTGGACGTGCGCGTGGTGACTGAACTGGCTTGGCACGGCCTGTTCATCCGTCACCTGCTGCGCCGCCCCGACCCGTCCGAGCTGGCCAGCTTCGTGCCCGAGTTCACCATCATCAACTGCCCCGGCTTCACCGCCGACCCGGCGCGCCACGGCTGCCGCAGTGGCACGGTGATCGCGATGAACTTCGATGCCAAGCTGATCCTGATCGGCGGCACCGCCTATGCCGGCGAGAACAAGAAATCGGTCTTCACCCTGCTGAACTACCTGCTGCCAGCCAAGGGCATCATGCCCATGCATTGCAGCGCCAACCACGCGCCGGGCAATCCCGACGACGCGGCGGTGTTCTTCGGCCTGTCGGGCACCGGCAAGACGACCCTCTCGGCCGACCCGTCGCGCGTGCTGATCGGCGATGACGAACACGGCTGGTCCGACACCGGCATCTTCAACTTCGAGGGCGGCTGCTACGCCAAGACCATCAACCTCTCGGCCGAGGCCGAGCCCGAGATCCACGCCACCACCACCCGCTTTGCCACCGTAATCGAGAACATGGTCTTTGACCCCGACACGCTGGCGCTGGATTTCCAGGACAATTCCATCACCGACAACATGCGCTGCGCCTACCCGCTGGAGGCGATCGGCAACGCCTCCCCCACCAGCCTGGGCGGTCACCCGAAAAACGTGATCATGCTGACCTGCGACGCCTATGGCGTGCTGCCGCCCATCGCGCGACTGACGCCTGCGCAGGCGATGTATCACTTCCTGTCGGGCTTCACCTCCAAGACGCCCGGCACCGAGGTCGGCGTGACCGAGCCTGTGCCCACCTTCTCGACCTGCTTCGGCGCGCCCTTCATGCCCCGCCGCCCCGAGGTCTATGGCAAGCTGCTGCAGGAAAAGATCGCCCAGCACGGCGCCTCCTGCTGGCTGGTCAACACCGGCTGGACCGGCGGCGCCTTTGGCACGGGCAAACGCATGCCCATCGCGGCGACCCGCGCCCTGCTGGCCGCCGCCCTGGACGGCAGCCTGAACGACGCGCAATTCCGCCGCGACCCGAATTTCGGCTTCGACGTGCCGGTCAGTGTCCCGGGGGTCGGCGACACGCTGCTGGACCCGCGCCAGACCTGGGCGGACCCCGCCGCCTATGACGCGCAGGCGAAAAAGCTGGTGCAGATGTTCTGCGACAACTTCGCCCAGTACCTGGACGCCATCGACGACGAGACCCGCGCCGCCGCCATCGGCTAAGTCACGCCGCCCCCCAAACCGGAAAGGCCGCCCCGAAAGGGGCGGCCTTTTCTCATGGCGTCGGGTGGCGACAGCCACCCGTCAATCAGGTCGGCTCACGGGCAGGTCGGCTCACAGGCCCAGGCAATGGCGCATGATCGCCTTTTGCGCATGCAGCCGGTTCTCGGCCTCGTCCCAGATGACCGAGGCCGGGCCGTCCATGACCGCACTGGTCACCTCATCCTCGCGATGCGCGGGCAGGCAATGCATGAACAGCGCGTCCGGCTTGGCCCGCGCCATCAGCGCCTCGTTGATCTGATAGCCGCGCAGCTGGTTGTGCCGCCGCTCCTTGGCGGATTGCGGGTCATGCATGCTGACCCAGGTGTCGGTCACCACCAGATCGGCGCCGATCACGGCCTTGTTCGGATCGCGCTCAATGGTGACCGGGCGCCCCTGCGCCGCGGCCCAGTCCAGCCATTCGCGCTCGGGGTCCAGGGGCGGCGGGCCGGTGAAGGTCAGGTCGAAGCCGAACTGCCCCGCCGCATGGGCAAAGCTGGCAAAGACGTTGTTGCCGTCGCCTGACCAGACCACCTTGCGATCCGCGATGGGGCCGCGATGCTCCTCGAAGGTCATCACATCGGCCATGATCTGGCAGGGATGGGTGCGGTTGGTCAGCCCGTTGATGACCGGCACGCTGGCATATTCGGCCATCTCGTGCAGCGTCGCCTCCTCGAAGGTGCGGATCATGATCAGATCGACATAGCGCGACAGGACGCGCGCCGTATCGGCGATGGTCTCTCCGTGGCCCAGCTGCATCTCCGACCCCGACAGGATCATCGTCTGCCCGCCCATCTGCCGCACGCCCACGTCAAAGCTGACCCGCGTGCGGGTCGAGGGCTTTTCGAAGATCAGCGCCACCATGCGCCCGGCCAGCGGCTGGTCGTCATCCGGGGTGCCCTTGGGGCGGCCGTTGCGGGCGACCTTCATCGCATGGGCATTGTCGATGATGCTGCGCAGCGCGGCAGGGTCAGTGGTGTGGATATCCAGGAAATGGGTCATCTGTCTGTCTTTCGGCGATTTAACGCAGCAAGCCCTGTGCCGCCGCCCGGGTCAAGGGGGCGCTGCCCCCACCGCGCTGGCGCGCGGTCCCCCCGGGATATTTGCATGAAGAAGAAGCGCTCAGGCGGCCAGGCTGGCGGCGGCCCGGTCCAGGCGGGCCACGGCCTCGGCGATCTCGGCGTCGGTGATGTTCAGCGGCGGCAGCAGCCGCAGCGTATCATCGGCGGCGGGCACGGTCAGCAGGTGCTGGTCATAGGCGGCGCGGACCAGATCGACCGGGGCCATGCGGCATTTCAGGCCCAGCATCAGCCCCTGCCCGCGCACCGATTCAAAAATGTCCGGGTGGCCCGCGACCAGCCCCTCCAGCCTCTGGCGGAACAGGGCGGCCTTGCGGTTGACCTCGGCCAGGAACGCCGGATCGGCCACGATCTGCATCACCCGCGCGCCGACCGCGCAGGCCAGCGGGTTGCCGCCATAGGTCGAGCCATGCGTGCCCGCGACCATGCCCGCCGCCGCAGCTTCGGTCGCCAGCACCGCGCCCAAGGGAAAGCCGCCGCCGATGCCCTTGGCGACCATCATGATGTCGGGCGCGATGCCCGCATGCTCATGCGCGAACAGCCGACCCGTGCGGCCCATACCGCATTGCACCTCATCGAGGACCAGCAGCGCGCCGGTCCGGTCGCACAGATCGCGCAACCCCTTGAGGCAGGCGTCGGGCAGCACGCGGATGCCCCCCTCGCCCTGCACCGGCTCGACCATGATCGCGGCGGTGCGGTCGGTCACCGCGGCCTCCAGCGCCGCGTGATCGCCAAAGGGCAGCGTGCGGAACCCCGGCATCAGCGGGCCAAAGCCCTTGGTCATCTTCTCGGACCCCGCCGCCGCGATCGCCCCGGTGGAGCGGCCGTGAAAGGCCCCGCCAAAGGTCACGATCTCGATCCGCTCGGGGTCGCCGGCATGGTCCCAATGCTTGCGGACCATCTTGATGGCCAGCTCGGCGGCCTCGGTGCCGGAATTGGTGAAGAACACCGTGTCGGCAAAGGTGTGTTCGACCAGCAGGTCGGCCAGCCGCTCCTGCTCGGGGATCTGATAGAGGTTCGACACATGCCAGATCCGACCGGCCTGTTCGGTCAGCGCAGCGACCAGGTCGGGGTTGGCGTGGCCCAGCACATTGACCGCGATGCCTGCGCCCAGATCCAGATAGCGCGTCCCGTCGGCGGTGACGGCCCAAGAGCCCTCGCCGCGTTCAAAGGCAAGGGGCGCACGGTTATAGGTCGGCAGGACATGCGGGATCATGGATCTGGCCTTTGCAGCGATGGGAAGGGGGGCGGGCAGGCGAAAAGGATGCGGACCGGTCAGGTCGCATCAGCGTCGGATGGAACGGGCGCGTCGCTTGCTCATGGCGGGCAGGATGCGCAGCTTTGCCCCCCTGCGCAAGCGCGAAAACCGTCTGGACGCATCCTTTCACGATGTGCAAAAAACCGGCATGGCAACATCCGGTGAACATCGCGGCCGCACGGTGGCCTTCATGGTGGCGGCGACGGCGCTGTTCGCCGCCACCTCGCTTCTGGCCAAGGCCGTCGGCACGGGCGCCCTGGGCCCGGCCCTGCCGCCGCTGATGGTCAGCCTGGGGCGCTTTGCCTTTGCGCTGGCGGGGATCACGGCGGTCGTGGCGCTGATGCGACCCCGGCTCACGCGGCCGCGCTGGTCCACGCATCTGGCCCGGACGCTGTGCGGATGGGGCGGCATCACGCTGATGTTCGCGGCCGTCGCGCGGATGCCCCTGCCCGATGCGACGGCGATCAGCTTTCTATCGCCGGTCTTCACCATGTTGCTGGCCATTCCGCTGCTGGGGGAACGCGTCGGCCCGGTGCGCTGGACCGCCGCCGCCATCGCGCTGGTGGGCGCGGCCATCCTGCTGCGCCCGGGCGATGCGCTGCAACCCGCAGCGGCGCTGGCCCTGGGCGCCGCCTGCGCCATGGGGCTGGAGGCGATCTTCATCAAGCGGCTGACCCGGCGCGAGGCACCGCTGCAGATCCTGCTGGTCAACAACGCGAT
This sequence comes from Paracoccus sp. SCN 68-21, assembly GCF_001724535.1. Taxonomy (NCBI): domain Bacteria; kingdom Pseudomonadati; phylum Pseudomonadota; class Alphaproteobacteria; order Rhodobacterales; family Paracoccaceae; genus Paracoccus; species Paracoccus sp. SCN 68-21. Next base: position 17,817 of record NZ_MEES01000024.1, read on the forward strand.
GGGCACAGCGATCGCCGCCACCGCCGCGCTGGCGGTCTGGGCCATGCCCAATGCGGCGCAATGGGCGGCGCTGGCGGCCATCGGGCTGCTGATGGCCATGGGCCAGGCGCTGAACCTGGCAGCGATGCGGCAGTCGGATGCCAGTTTCGTGGCGCCATTCTTCTATCTGACGCTGGTCTGGGCGTCGGGGTTCGACCTGTGGATCTTTGGCGTGCTGCCCGATGCGGTCAGCATCGCGGGGGCCGCGGTGCTGGTCTCGGGCGCGGGGCTGCTGGTCTGGCGCGACCGCCAGCGGGGTGGTGCCACCCGTCCGCCCGGCGCCTGACCCTCGTCAGGGCTTCATCCGGTATCCCGTCTTCAGCCAGCGCCAAGCCAGCCACAGCACCGCCGCCACGACGCCCGCGCAGATCAGCGCCCCGCGCCAGGCGGGCGCGTCGCTGACCCCGGTGACCCCGTATCGCGCGCCGTCGATCAGGTAAAAGATTGGGTTCCAATGCGACAGCGTGTTGAACGGCTGGGGCAAAGCCTGCACCGAATAAAAGGTGCCGGACAGGAACGACAGCGGCGTGATGACGAAATTGGTGATCGCCGCCATCTGGTCGAATTTCTGCGCCATGATCCCGGCCAGGATGCCCAAGCCCCCCAGCATCAGCGCCGCCAGCAGGATGAACAGCACCGTCCAGCCCGGATGCGCGATGCCGCGCCCGGTCACCAGCACCATGCCGGTGCCGATCACCACCGCGACCAGCCCCGCGCGCACCACCGACCCGGCCAGATAGCCCGCCAGCAGCTCTCCGGCGGACAGGGGCGGCATCAGCGTGTCGATGATGTTGCCCTGCACCTTGGCCGCGGTGATCGAGCTGGAGGTGTTGGCGAAGGCGTTCTGGATCACCGTCATCATCAGGATGCCCGGCCCCAGGAACACCAGATAGGGCAGGCCCATGACCTGGCCCCGCCCCTGGCCCAGCGCTAGGGAAAAGATCATCACGAACAGCCCCGCCGTCATCAGCGGCGCGAAAATCGTCTGCTGCCAGACCGCCATGAAACGCATCACCTCGCGCCGCGCCAGGGTCCGCAGGCCCAGCCAGTTGACCCTGCCAAAGCGGCGCACGCCCATGGCCGGGGCGGCGGAAGGGGCCTGCGGGTCAAACTTCGTCGGGGCTGTCATGTGGCGGTCCTTGAATTTCTGGCGCTTGGCGGCTAAATCTCGGCATCCCGTTTGTGACGGGACCAATCGCAGGTTACAAGATGGGGCGGCAGGTCAGATCCGCCCGGAAAGGCTGCCATGTCCTGGACGGATGATCGCGTCGAGACACTGAAACGCATGTGGTCCGAGGGCCAGTCCGCCAGCGCCATCGCCAAGGAGCTGGGCGGCGTCACCCGCAATGCCGTGATCGGCAAGGTCCACCGCCTTGGCCTGTCGAACCGCAATGACGAGGCAGAGGCCGCGCCCGCCCCGGCCCCCGAACCCGCCCCCGCCCGGCCGCCCCCGAGGTCAAGCCCGCCGCAGCCGTGCGTCCCGCACCTGCGCCCGCAGCCCCCCCGCGCCCCGAACCCGTCGCCGCAGCCCAGCCCGAACCCGAGCCGGAACCCGCCACGCAGCCCGCCTTCGTGCCGGTGCCGCGCCGCCCGATCGTGCCCGCGGGCCAGCCCCTGCCGCCCCAGCCCTCGGCCAACGAGATTTCCCCTGAGGCGCTGGCCTCGGTCCGCGAAGTCGAAAAGCGCGCGAAGAAGCTGACCCTGATGGAGCTGACCGAGCGGACCTGCAAATGGCCCATCGGCGATCCGGCGACCGAAAAGTTCTGGTTCTGCGGCCTGCCCTCGGTCGCGGGCAAACCCTATTGCGAGGCGCATGTGGGCGTGGCCTTCCAACCCATGAGCAGCCGCCGCGACCGCCGCCGCTGATCCCAGCCACCGATCCAGGGCCGCCCCCACAGGCGGCCCTGTTTCCTGTCCGGGGCGCGGCAATCCTGAACGATCCCTGACCGCAACGCCCGCAAGCGGTGTACAGCCTGTGCACGCGCTGTGCCTGTCCGGTGCCCGCCTGGTGCGGCGGATTTTCGGGCGATTTCAACGCGCCCCCCGCGCCGCCCCCCGCAGCGGTGTTGCGCGCACCGCCCCTGCAACGCGCGCCGCACTTTTCAACACCGCGCAACAGGGCTAGAGAGACGCGACCCCGAAAGGACGCACCATGGCCCGCCACCTGATCACCTCTGCCCTGCCCTATATCAACGGCATCAAGCATCTGGGGAACCTTGTCGGCTCCCAGCTGCCGGCGGACCTCTATGCCCGCTATCTGCGCGCGCGCGGCCATGAGGTCATGTTCATCTGCGCCACCGACGAACACGGCACCCCGGCCGAGCTGGCCGCCGCCAAGACCGGCGAGGCCGTGGCCGATTACTGCGCCCGGATGCACGGCGTCCAGACCACGCTGGCGCAGGGGTTCGGGCTGTCCTTCGACCATTACGGGCGGTCTTCCAGCGACCAGAACCGTCGCCTGACCCAGCATTTCGCGGGCCGCCTGGCTGATCAGGGCTATATCCGCGAAGTCGTTGAAAAGCAGGTCTATTCCTATGCCGATAACCGCTTCCTGCCCGACCGCTATATCGAGGGCACCTGCCCCAATTGCGGCTATGACAAGGCCCGCGGCGACCAGTGCGAGAACTGCACCAAGCAGCTGGACCCGACCGACCTGATCAACCCGCGCAGCGCCATCAGCGGCTCGACCGACCTTGAGGTGCGCGAGACGAAACACCTCTACCTGCGCCAATCCGCGCTGAAAGGCGACATCGCCGCCTGGATCGACGGCAAGGCCGACTGGCCGATCCTGACCACATCCATCGCGCGCAAATGGCTGAACGACGGTGACGGCCTGCAGGACCGCGGCATCACCCGCGACCTGGACTGGGGCGTGCCGGTCAAGCGCGGCGATCAAGACTGGCCGGGGATGGAGGGCAAGGTCTTCTATGTCTGGTTCGACGCGCCCATCGAATATATCGGCGCGACCGCCGAATGGGCCGAAGCGAACGGCGCCGACGACGCCGCCTGGCGCCGCTGGTGGCGCCTGGACGAGGGCGCAGACGACGTGACCTATACCCAGTTCATGGGCAAGGATAACGTGCCCTTCCACACCCTCAGCTTCCCCGCGACCCTGATCGGTTCGGGTGAGCCGTGGAAGATGGTCGATTACATCAAGTCCTTCAATTACCTCACCTATCAGGGCGGACAGTTCAGCACCTCGCAGGGGCGCGGCGTGTTCATGGATCACGCGCTGGAGATCCTGCCCGCCGATTACTGGCGCTGGTGGCTGCTGTCCCACGCACCCGAATCCGGCGACAGCGAGTTCACCTGGGAGAATTTCCAACAATCCGTGAACAAGGACCTGGCCGACGTGCTGGGCAACTTCGTCAGCCGCATCACCAAGTTCTGCCGCGCGAAATTCGGCGAAACCGTCCCCCAGGGCCCGGCCTGGGGCCCGGCCGAACTGGCCCTCATCGACACGCTGACCACCCGCATCCGCGCCTATGAGGCCAACATGGAGGCGATGGAGGTCCGCAAAGCCGCGTCCGAGCTGCGCGCCATCTGGGTGTCGGGCAACGAATACCTGCAATCGGCCGCGCCCTGGACGGTGTTCAAGACCGACCCCGATCAGGCGGCGATGCAGGTGCGCATGGGGCTGAACCTGATCCGCCTTTACGCGATCCTGTCGCAGCCCTTCATCCCCTTCGCCTCGGCCAGCATGCTGGCGGCGATGGACACCGACGGCGCGGACTGGCCCACCGACGTGGCGCAGGCCCTGCAAGCGCTGGCCCCCGGCCATGCCTTCACCGTCCCCGAGGTCATGTTCGCCAAGATCAGCGACGAGGACCGCGCCGCATGGGAGGCACGGTTCCAGGGCGTCCGCGCCTGATTGTTGCACGAATGCAACGCATAAGGCGGGGCGAGGCGCGGGCCTTGCCCCCGTCCGCCCACCGGCCTAAAGGCGACTGAATTACCCAGGTAATCGGCTTTCCCCTCTGGTCGCGACCCCAGGCAGCATGTCCCTCCCCCTCCCGGAGCCCATGATGCCCAAGACCCTCTCTGCCCGCGCCGTCCTTCTGTCGCTGACCGCCCTGACCGTTCCCGCCGCCGCCCAGGACCGCGCGCCCGTCCTGCTGGACGAGGTGGTGATCACCGCCTCGGGGTTCGAACAGACCATCGCGGACGCCCCCGCCAGCATCTCGGTCATCTCGGGCGAAGAGCTGGCGCGGCGCAACATCACCACCCTGTCGGACGCGCTGCGCGGGGTGCAGGGCGTGGCCACGACCGGCATCGCCAATGAACAGGACATCACCATCCGCGGCCTGGGCGGGCAATACACGCTGATCCTGGTGGACGGCAAACGCCAGGGCACCCGCGAATCGCGCACCAATGGCAGCGCCGGGATCGAGCAGAACTGGATTCCCCCCGTCGCCGCCATCGACCGGATCGAGATCGTGCGCGGCCCGATGTCGTCGCTGTACGGGTCCGACGCAATGGGCGGCGTCATCAACGTCATCACCAAACCGGTGGCCGACCGCTGGACCGGGTCGGTCACCACCGAGGCGACGCTGCCGCAGGACGGCGACGACGCATCCTCGCGCCAGCTGTCCTTCTATGGCAGCGGGCCGGTGATCGCCGATCAGCTGGGCCTGCAGGTCTGGGGCCGCCGCTTCGACCGGTCGGAATCGCGGGTCGTGGATGGGCTGCGCGACCGCGCGCTGACCGACCTGTCGGGGCGCCTCAGCTGGACGCCCGACCCCGATCACACCGTCCACCTGGAGGGCGGACGCACCCGGATCGAGGATCTGGGCCGCGTGGGCCGCACCATCGCGCCCGTCGATTTTCGCGGCACGCCCCAGAACGACAGCCTGCAGGAGAACACCCGCGACCGCGCGGCCCTGTCCTATGCCGGGCAATGGGGAGACGTGACGGCCGACCTGTCGGTCCTGCGAGAGGTCGGCCAGCGCACCACCGCATCCGGCAACGGCGCCCTTGGCCTGACCGTCGGCGACCGCGCCCCCGAGGTGACGAACACCGTCTATGACGCGAAATTCACCGCGCCGCTGGACTGGCAGGGCAGCCACACCTTCGTCTTTGGCGGCCAGCTGAACCGTACCGGCCTGCGCGACCAGAACCCGGGCTTGGGCGACGGGCGGACCTATTCCTTCTCGACCGCGCAGCGAGCGATCTTTGCCGAGGATGAATGGCGCCTCCGCGACGATGTCGCGCTGACCCTGGGGGCGCGGCTGAACGACCATGCCGAATATGGCCGCAACACCACGCCGCGCGCCTATGCGGTCTGGAACCCGTCCCAAGATCTGACCCTCAAGGGCGGCGTGTCGACCGGGTTCCGCGCCCCCGACCTGCGCTCGGTCGTGCCGGGCTATTTTTACACCACCGAACGCGGCGCCGGGGCCATCGTGTCGAATCCCGACCTCAGCCCCGAGGAAAGCACCAATTACGAGCTGGCCGCCCTCTATACCGCACCCGCATGGCAGGTCGGCGCGACCCTGTTCCGCACCGATTTCCGAAACAAGATCGAAAGCGTCAAGACCACCGACCGCGTCACCGTGGGCGGCCAGTCCTACAACCGCTGGAACTGGGTGAACATCGGAGAGGCGCGCCTGCAGGGGGTCGATCTGACCGCCGAATGGGACGCCACCCCCGACGTGACCCTGCGCGCCAATTACAGCTTCACCGACAGCGAACAGCGGACCGGCGCCTTCGCCGGCCTGCCGCTGGAGCGCACGCCCCGCCATCAGGCCAGCATGACCGCCGACTGGACCACGCCCATCGACGGGCTGGGGGCCTGGGGCACGGTGAACTACCACGGCAACGAGACCGCCGCCGGCGCCCGCATCGGCACCAATGGCCGCCCCGTGGCCTTCGACGCGTCGGGCACGGCCATCGCCTATGAATACGGCTCCTATCTGACAGTCGATCTGGGCGCGGATTATCAGCTGACCGACCGCGTGTCGCTGAACGGCGCAGTCTACAACCTGCTGGACCGCGACATCACCATGGCCGCCAACAACACCGAAAGCGAAGGCCGCCGCCTGTGGCTGGGCCTGACCTCGAACTTCTGACCGGGACGCGCCCGGCCGGTGGACTTTCCCCGGCCGGGCGTGTTCAAACAGGGCCGAACCGCAAGCCGGAGAGCCCATGACCCATTGCATCCTGATCGGAGCCCCCGTGGACGAGGGCCAGCGCCGCCCCGGCTGCCTGATGGGCCCCGCCGCCTATCGTACCGCGGGCCTGGCCCAGACCCTCACGGCCCTGGGCCACGGCGTCGAGGATCGCGGCGACGTTACCCCGGCCGCGCCCGGCACCCAGACCTGCGCCAACCCGGCCGTCCACCACCTGCCCGAAACCATCTCCTGGACCAATGCCCTGCGCGAGGCGACCCAAGCCGCCCTGCCCCACGGCATGCCGATCATCATGGGCGGCGACCATTCGCTGGCGCTTGGCACGGTCGCGGGGGTGGCGGCCCATGCGGCGGCCCAGGGCAGACCGCAATTCGTGATCTGGCTGGACGCGCATAGCGATTTCCACACCGTCACCAGCACGACCTCCGGCAACTTGCACGGCACGCCCATGGCCTATGCGAACGGCCAGCCCGGCTTCGACCCTTTCCCGCCCTTCCCGGCCCCAATCCCCGGAGAGAACATCTGCATGTTCGGCATCCGCAGCGTGGACCCCGCCGAACTGGCGCTGATGCAGCCCACGGACATCACCGTGAACGACATGCGCGTGCTGGACGAACAGGGCATCGTGGCGCCCCTGCGCGCCTTCCTGGACCGGGTGCGGGCCGCCAACGGCCTGCTGCATGTCAGCCTGGACGTGGATTTCCTCGACCCCTCCATCGCGCCTGCGGTCGGCACCACCGTCCCCGGCGGCGCGACCTTCCGCGAGGCGCATCTGGTGATGGAACTGCTGCACGAATCCGCCCTCGTCACCTCGCTCGACCTGGTCGAGCTGAACCCCTTCCTCGACGAACGCGGCCGCACGGCCAAGCTGATGGTCGATCTGGTGGGCAGCCTGATGGGCCGCAAGGTCTTCGACCGCCCCACCCGCAGCTACGGATAAGGGGCAGGCCCCACCGGACCCGCCCCTTCTTCTTCAAAAAAATATCCCGCGGGGGTCCGGGGGCGCGAAGCCCCCGGCGCCAGCCTACCAGACCTTCGCTTCGCGGTCGTAGAACCGCCGCGCCGCCGCCTCGACAAACGCCGCCGGATCCAGCTTGGTCACACCCGCATCCGGCACCACACCCGCCGCCGCCAGCAGCTTGGCCGAGACATCGTCTGCCCCGATCGCCTTCAGATGCGCGAACGCGTCCGAGACGAAATCGACCGCCGGCTTGAACTTGGCCATCCTGGCCGCATCCTCGGCACTCAGCACCAGCGCCACCGCGTCGAACAGCACGGAAGGCGACCCCGCCAGCTGCGCCTCCGCCTTGCCGCGCTCCTTGGCGATCAGCAGGACGCTGCCACCCTCGGCTTCGACCGCGGCCTTCAGCGCCTCGACCTTGTCCATGTCGCCGCCATCCCCGATCAGGATGCCGACCTTGCGGCCCTGCAGCGTGTGCTTGGCACGCTTCATGATCGACAGCGCATCCGACGGCGCCATGTCCACCGGCTCGCGCATCGGCTTGGCGGCGTCGGGCAGATCCTCGGCCAGACCCTCGGCCACCGTCTCGGCCAGATCTTCGTCGATGACGCGCAGATGGCCCAGTACGCGCTGGATCACATGGCCCAGACCCACCTTGGACAGCTCGAACGTGATCGCATCGGCGATATGCCCCTGCTCCACCTCGGTCTGGCTGCGATAGAACAGGCGCGCTTGGCTGTAATGGTCCCCGAACAGCTCGGCGCGCACGCGCAGCTTCTCCTCGGGCCGGTTGCCCAGATCGGTCATGTCCTTATAGGTCGCAAAGCCCTGCTCGCTGGCGCGCGGACCGGGGTCCTCACCCGCCTCGTGCAGGCTGTTGGGCTCGTAATTGGCGCGGCCTTTGGGTACGGCCATCTGCATCATCCCGTCGCGCTGGAAATTGTGCATCGGGCATTTCGGCGCATTGATCGGGATCTGGTGGAAATTGGTTGTCCCCAGACGCGATTTCTGCGTGTCCAGATAGCTGAACAGCCGCCCCTGCAGCAGCGGGTCGTCCGAAAAGTCGATGCCGGGCACGACATTCGTCGGCAGGAAGGCCACCTGCTCGGTCTCGGCAAAAAAGTTGTCCGGGTTGCGGTCCAGAACCATCCGACCGACGATGCGGACGGGAATGTCCTCCTCGGGGATCAGCTTGGTCGCGTCCAGCACGTCGTAGGGCTGCTGGGCTGCCCATTCCGCGTCGAAGGTCTGGATGCCCAGCTCCCATTCCGGGAAATCGCCCGAATCGATGGCCTCCCACAGGTCCTGACGGTGATAATCCTGATTGGCGCCGGCGGTCTTGACGGCCTCGTTCCAGACTTGGCTCTGCAGGCCCAGCTTGGGCTTCCAGTGGAACTTGACGAAGGTCGACTTGCCTTCGGCATTGACCAGCCGAAAGGTGTGGACGCCGAACCCTTCGATCATGCGCAGGCTGCGCGGGATGGCGCGGTCCGACATGGCCCACATGATCATATGCATCGATTCCGGCATCAGCGACACGAAATCCCAGAAGGTGTCATGCGCGCTGGCCGCTTGGGGATAGCCCTTGTCGGCCTCCATCTTGACCGAATGGATCAGGTCGGGAAACTTGATCGCATCCTGGATGAAGAACACCGGAATGTTGTTGCCGACCAGGTCCCAGTTGCCCTCCTGGGTATAGAACTTGACGGCAAAGCCGCGCACGTCGCGCGGCGTGTCGACGCTGCCCGCACCGCCCGCCACGGTCGAGAAGCGCACGAAGACTTCGGTCCGCCCGGCCTTGGCCAGAACGCCCGCGCGGGTCAGTTCGGGGATCGGGTCGGTGCATTCGAAATAGCCATGTGCCCCCGATCCGCGGGCATGCACGATGCGCTCCGGAATACGCTCATGGTCAAAGTGGAAAATCTTTTCACGAAGCGCGAAATCCTCCAGCAGGGTCGGGCCCCGCACCCCGGCCCGCAGGCTGTTCTGATTGTCGGAAAGGGGAACCCCGTGATTGGTGGTCAGGGCGTCGCCGCCCGTCTGGTGCAATTCACCGCCATTGCCGCGGGTGTCGCTGATGCGGGACATGTCGTCCTCCTGTGATGGGCGTTGCCGCTCAACGGGATGGGGGCGTCAGGGTTCCTGATTTCGGGGCTATGAATTGTTCATCCGCTTGCCCTGCGCGGCGCGGCCTGCGATAGGAACGGGGATGGTGACGCGGACGTGGCGAAATCGGTAGACGCAGCAGACTTTGACAATTGGAGTGCCCGTCGGGAAACCGGCGGTGCAGAACCGCTCAAATTCGGGGAAAGCTGACGGGTTCGCCCCTGCCAATCCCGAGCCAAGCCCCCTGAGACGGGGAAGGTGTAGAGACTAGACGGGCGGCGCCTAACGCCTTCGGGCCATGGCGAAGGGATAGTCCAGACCACGAACGGGGCCAGCCCCGGCGGCGAAAGTCGAAGTGGTACGAAAATCTGTTTTCCGTCAGGAAGTGCGGGTTCAAGTCCCGCCGTCCGCACCACCATCAATCCATGACGCGGGCCGCGACATCGCCGCAGCCCGACATTAGCGGTCAGGAGACCAGCGCACGCTCGTTGCGGGCGTGGCGTTCGACCAGGCGCCGCAGTTGCGGGCCGCGCGCCAGATGGCGCGCCTCGCGCGGCAGGCGGGAGGCGTCGCGCAGCTGAGGGAAAAGCGCGTCGATCTCGGCCAGCGCGGTCTTGCCAAGCGATTCAAGCGCCTGTGCACCCGGATACAGCGATTCGGTCAGCGCGCCGTCCGACATCACGACCTGGTGGTCGTCGAACATCAGGTGGACATAGGTGACCTGGGTGACGTCCTCGTCGATGCGAATGCCGGGCAGTTCGGTCAGCTGGCAGGCTGGGGCCAGAACCTCGGCCGCGCCAAAGATGCGCTGCGCGATGGCCGAGCGGATCAGGATGCGGTGCTGGCGCGACACGACCAGCGGACGCACGGGCTGATCGGCCCCCAGGGCGCCGGCCTCGATGCGCACGGGACGCAGCTTGGGCTTGGCGGCCAGGTCGATCGCATCCAAGGCGCGCGTCCCGGTCCAGCGCAGCGGCTGGAATCCGTTGTCGCGGGTCCAGATCATGTCACCGGGCTGCAGCGTCTCGACCGCGCGGTCGCCCTGTTCGGTCAGGATCATCGTGCCGGCGGCAAAACAGATGATGTCCAGATCAAAGATGTCCGGATTGAACGAGATCCGCGCCACATAGGTGTTCGCCGGCAGCGGCGTGGCCTGCAGGATCTCGACCGAATACAGCGCATTGATGTCGGACCACTCGTCCACGCTGTCCAGGGCGGGGCGGAAGAACATGTCGCCGTTGCGCATCTGGATCAGCACGCCCTGCTGGTCGCTGGTGGTGTTGTCGGGAAAGGTCAGCCGGTAATCGACCCGCAGAAAGCCGGTGATCTGGCTGCTGACCTGGGCATCCGCGTCCGGGGACCGATAGGAAAAGGTGCTGGGACCGAACAGGTTGTGGTTGTAGGTCGTTGCATAGGCGGTGGTCCACCCGGTCTCCGGGGTGTTGATGACGCGCAGGCCACCGACCAGGCTGACCGGCTCGATCTGGTTCGGGCCGGTCGCGGTATAACCGTTCATGGACTCAGCCTCGGCTGCAGTCGCCGGTGAACCCGCCGTCGCGTTGATCTGCGCTCCGTTTCCGAACCACATCCAGGTGACAGGATAAGTCATGAGAGCCTCCGCCAGTAAAGAATTCCGGGGCTAGTCCTCGCCGAAGCCGTTGGGGACCTGTTTTTTTGTATAAGGTTTTAGATAAAAACGATTGAGTTTATTAAACTTTTGTCGATGGAATTTTTGTCAACGCGCCTGTAAATGCTGCATCGGTGCGCGCGTTCGCGACACGATGCCACGGCCCCGGTCGTCGCATCGCGTTCTTATGGTTGCACAATTTGAGGGGACAGGACGCGGCTGCCGGACTCGCGCCGCAAAACGACCGCGCCATCGCCATGCGGGCTGCGCCGTGACGAATCACACGGACGCGGGCGAAGGCAACATCGGGTCGCCTTCGCCCAGATCACGCGATCTTGAACAGATAGGGGTGCCCGGATCAGGTTTCGACCGGCTGCGCCTCGCGCGGAGGGCGCCCGATGATGTCGCGCAGGGCATCCAGTTCGATGAAGTTGTCGGCTTGGCGCCGCAGATCGTCGGCGATCATCGGCGGCTGGCTGCGGATGGTGGACACGACCGATACGCGCACGCCCTGCCGCTGCAGCGACGCCACCAGAGGGCGGAAATCGCCATCGCCCGAGAACAGCACGGCATGGTCAAGACGCGGCGCCAGCTCCATCGCGTCGACGGTCAGTTCGATGTCCATGTTGCCCTTGACCTTGCGGCGGCCCATCGCGTCCGTGTATTCGCGGGCCGGCTTGGTCACCACGCAGAACCCATTGTAATGCAGCCAGTCGACCAGCGGGCGGATCGGGGAATATTCCTCGCCCTCGATCAGCGCGGTGTAATAATAGGCGCGCACCAGCTTGCCCCGACGGTCGAATTCCTGGCGCAGCAGCTTGTAATCGATGTCAAAGCCAAGCGCCTTGGAGGCCGCATAAAGATTCGCGCCATCGATAAAGAGGGCCAATCTGTCATCTTTGTAAAACATGGGTGTTGCCTTTGTGGAACGGGTCGCTGCAAGCCACGGGCAGGGCGGGCCAGGGTGAGGGACCTGAGACGGACCGGTCCGTGGCATCGACTTGTATGGAAAGAGGAAAGCGTGGTTAACCTGTCTTTTGGTATCGTTGCTCTGGGCGCCAATCTGCCCCTGTCGGAGCGGGATCCGGCCGCCACCCTTCGCATCGCCCTGAGTATTCTGCACACCGCTCCGGGCATTTCAATCACCGCGACCAGTCGCATATGGCGGACTCCCGCCATGCCAGTAGGGTTGGGGCCGGATTTCGCCAATGCCGCGGCCCTGATCGCCACCCGCCTTACCCCGCAGGAGGTGCTGGACAGCCTGCACCGGATCGAGGCCGATCACGGTCGCGACCGCAGCACCGGCCGCTGGAGCGCGCGGGTGCTGGACCTGGACCTGATCGCGATGGACGATCGGATCGAACCCGACATGACGGGGCTGCGCGCCTGGATGGACCTTGGCGCCGAGGATCAGGCCCGGCGCGCGCCCGACCGGCTGATCCTGCCGCATCCGCGGATGCAGGACCGCGCCTTTGTGCTGGCCCCCCTGGCCGAGATCGCGCCGGGCTGGCACCATCCCCTGACCGGGCGCAGCGTGGCGGCGATGCTGGCGGATCTGGGGCCGGATGCGCTGGCGGGAATGCACCCGGTCCGCGCCGCGGAATCGCCAGGTTTTGCTTGACAATCGGCGCTGTGGCACCCATCAGTCCGGTTCGCCCCGAATGTCCGATTCGCAACTGCACAGGTGATCCATGGCCCGCGTAACGGTCGAAGACTGCGTCGACAAGGTTCCGAACCGCTTTGATCTGGTGATGCTTGCATCCCATCGCGCCCGCGAGATCGCTGCCGGCAGCGCCCCCACGGTCGATCGCGACAACGACAAGAACCCGGTGGTCGCCCTGCGCGAAATCGCCGAAGAAACCCAGCCCGTCGACGATCTGCGCGAGCGGATGATCGAATCGACCCAGACCCAGATCGAGGTCGACGAGCCCGAGGAGGACGCCATGGCGCTGCTGCTGGGCGCCGAGGTCGATCGTCCCAAGCCGTCGGATGAGGAATCCGAGGAACGCATGCTGCGGATGATGCTGGAAGCGAACCAGCGCTCCTGACACGCCCATCACAGAGGTCTTCGACACCATCATGATCGACGTCGAAGACCTGCTGGCCCTTGTCCGCAACTATAATCCGCGCAGCAATTGCGCGCTGATCCGCGACGCCTATGAATACGGCATGCGGATGCACGAGGGCCAGTTCCGCCATTCCGGCGAGCCCTATTTCACCCACCCCATCGCCGTCGCCGCCATCCTGACCGAGATGCGCCTGGACGACGCGACCATCGTGACGGCCCTGCTGCACGACACGATCGAGGACACGCGATCGACCAAGGACGAGGTCGTCGCCATGTTCGGCGCCGAGATCGCCGATCTGGTCGACGGGGTCACCAAGCTGACCAACCTGGAGCTGTCCAGCACCCAGTCCAAGCAGGCCGAGAATTTCCGCAAGCTGTTCATGGCCATGTCGCGCGACATGCGTGTGATCCTGGTCAAGCTGGCCGACCGGCTGCACAATATGCGCACGATCCGGTCCATGCGCCCCGACAAGCAGGTCAAGAAGGCCCGCGAGACGATGGACATCTATGCGCCCCTGGCCGGTCGCATGGGCATGCAGTGGATGCGCGAGGAGCTGGAGGACCTGGCCTTCAAGGTCATCAACCCCGAGGCGCGTAGTTCCATCATCCGCCGCTTTGTCAGCCTGCAGAAGGACAGCGGCGACATCATCGGCCAGATCACCGCCGACATCCGCGCCGAGATGGAGAAGGAGGAGATCGAGGCGACCGTGTTCGGCCGCGCGAAAAAGCCCTTCAGCGTCTGGCGCAAGATGCAGGAAAAGCAGCTGGCCTTTTCGCGGCTGTCCGACATCTATGGCTTTCGCATCATCACCGCGACCGAGATGGACTGCTATCGCGCCCTGGGCGTGATCCATCACCGCTGGCGCGCCGTGCCGGGGCGGTTCAAGGATTACATCAGCCAGCCGAAATCGAACGGCTACCGCTCGATCCACACCACCGTGTCGGGCCGCGACGGCAAGCGGGTTGAGGTGCAGATCCGCACCCGCCAGATGCACGAGGTGGCCGAGGCCGGCGTGGCCGCGCATTGGGCCTATCGCGACGGGGTGCGGACCAAAAACCCCTTTGCCGTCGACCCCGCCGAATGGGTCGCCAGCCTGAACGACCGTTTCGACACCGAGGACCACAACGAGTTCCTGGAACACGTCAAGATGGAGATGTACCAGGACCAGGTGTTCTGCTTCACCCCCAAGGGCGACGTGATGCAGCTGCCGCGCGGCGCCTCTCCGATCGATTTCGCCTATGCGATCCACACGCGGCTTGGCAATTCCTGCGTCGGCGCCAAGATCGACGGCATCCGCGTGCCGCTGTGGACGCGGCTCAAGAACGGGCAGTCGGTGGACATCATCTCGGCCTCGGGGCAGCGGCCGCAGGCGACCTGGCTGGACATCGTGGTCACGGGCCGCGCCAAGGCCGCCATCCGCCGCAGCTTGCGCGAGGAGGATCGCGACCGCTTCATCCGGCTTGGGCGCGAACTGGTGCGGGTCAGCTTCGAGCATGTCGGGCGCAAGCCCACCGACAAGGCGCTGCGCACCGCCGCCAAGCAGATGGGCCTGCCCTCGGCCGAGGATCTGTTGGCCCGCATCGGCAGCGCCGAGAATTCCGCCAAGGAGGTTCTGGGCGTCCTCTATCCCGAACTGGCCGGCAGCCACGATGAGATCGACGGACAGCGCCCCTTCGCGGGCCTCGAGGCCGATGCCAATTTCAAGCGGGCCCCCTGCTGCGCGCCCCTGCCGGGCGAGCGGATCGTGGGCATCACCTATCGCGGCGCGGGCGTTGTCATCCATGCCATCGACTGCCCGGTCCTGGCCGAGTTCGAGGACGCCCCTGACCGGTGGGTCGACCTGCAATGGCGCGAGGGGCGCCACCCCGCCGCCTATTCGACCGTGCTGAATCTGACGATCCGGCACGATGCCGGGGTGCTGGGACGCATCTGCACCTTGATCGGGGCGCAGGGGGCGAATATCTCGAACCTGGAGTTCATCGCGCGCAAGCCCGACTTCTACCGGATCGAGGTCGAGGTCGAATTGCGCGACCATGAACATCTGCACAACCTGCTGACCGCGCTTGAGGCGGAAAGCGACGTGGCGCAGGTCTCCCGCGTAAGAGACCCGGCGCTGAAACCCTGAGGTCGGCGGATCGCACCCGCTGCCTTGGTCGCAACGGGTGGCCTTCGTGTTCAAACGCCGCAAACCGCGCAGCTACGGCCAGCTTGCCACCGAGATGATCTATCCGCGCGGCGGCTGGCGGCGGGCCAGCGCCTATGTCGCGCATCGCCTGCGCCGCCTGCCCGACCAGCCCCACCGCATCGCGCGCGGGGTCGCGGCGGGGATCATGGTGAATTTCACGCCGCTGTTCGGGTTCCATTTCCTGTCGGCCGCCGCAGTGGCCTGGATCATCCGCGGCAACATCCTGGCGGCGCTGCTGGCGACCTTCGTGGGCAACCCGGTGACGCTGCCCTTCATCGCGCTGCTGTCGGTGGGGCTGGGCCGCGAGATCCTGGGCCTGGAGGGCAAGCTGAGCCCCCAGTTCATCTTTCACGAATTCTCCAAGGCCACCGGAGAGCTGTGGCACAACGCCCGCGCCCTTTTCGGCCCGTCCGAGATGCATTGGTACAACCTGGGCGATTTCATGACCCAGGTGTTCTGGCCCTACATGGTCGGGGGCGTCATCGTGGGCACCGTGGCGGGGATCGTGACCCATGCCCTGACCGTGCCGATCTTCATCGCCTATCAGCGGCGCCGCGAGAAGAAGATGGCCGACCGCATCGCCCGCGCCTCGCGTCTGGCGGCCGAACGCAAGGCCGCCCGCGACGAGATCGACGCCCCCTAAAGCGTTTCTGCAAAAACCGGAATCATGGGATTCCCAAAGGGGTCTGCTTGTGATTCATCCTCCCAGAAAGGATGAATCATGTCAGCACCTTTA
>NZ_MEES01000025.1:0-69964 GCF_001724535.1 Paracoccus sp. SCN 68-21
AGCCGTCGGGCAGGTCTGTGACCTCTTTACCGATGAGGAATGCTACAATTTCTTCAAAGCTGCCGGATATGAAACCGATTAGACGCAACGCGCTCTAATAGGGCATGAACACCGGCGAGGCGACCAAACGAAGGCTGGCGGCTGCGATTGCCATCGCTGCCGACAACCCGCGGGTCATCGGGGTGGCGCTTGCGCCGGCACCCGCGCCCCGATCAAGCGCGCCACGCGCTGGAGTAGGCTGCCGGCACGCCGCTGACATCCCCGGTCCACGTAATGCTGCCCCATGTCGATGAAGGCGGCTCGCCTAAGCGCTTCGGGGATTACTCCGCTGCCTGACCTGCGGCCTCACGGTTTTCGTCGCATTTCACCAGCCAGCTCTCGTCATAGAACTGGTGCTCAAGAATGGCGCTGATTTTTTCGCGCAATTCCTTGTCCTCGACTTTCCGCTTCTGGATCTCCTGCTTGAACGGGCGGTGTTCGGCGCGGTCCTCTGCCTGCTTGATCTTCCCGGCGAAATCGCGGCGTTCGTCCGCGATCACGGCGATCCGCTTCCAGAAGACCGCCTGTTCCCGGCGTCGTTGCAGCATCGGATAAAGATGGTGTTCCAGCGACCGGAAATAGCCACTGCTGACCACGATCTCTTCCATTTCGGCAAGGTGGTTGGTGGCCTCCAGGCGCTCGATCCCATGGTAGTGATAGAGCTTGACCCCGTCATGCGGAAACCAGTCCGGCACGTCGATCGGATAGTTGAATTCGCTTTCCATCTGCACAAATTCGCAGCCGCCCCGAAAGATCGCGACGGGCAGGGACGCCTGGTCAAGCCAGGGCCGCTTTCGCGCATGATCCAGCGTCTCATCATAGTCGATGATCATCGCGGTATCCAACCATAGCTCTCCAAACCGCTCACCGCGCGCGGTGATCTCAGGAAAGGCGATGAACCCCGCGTTGAAATACGGCGGCTGCATGTTCGTCGTTCGAACCATCTTCATCCGCTCTTTGGGGGTTTCAAGCCCGAAGACGGCGTAGGTCTTGTCCCAGACCTCGATGAACCGGCCTGAATAACCGGCGATGGATTCGGGCGCTGCCGCGACCTTGTTCTCCTGGAACAGCCGGGCGTCGTCGAGGGGTTGGGCAAGATAGGTGTCGGTGTCCAGCCAGATGCAAAAGCGCGTTTCACGCTTTTCTGCGGCCGCGAGGATCTTGTGCCCGTGATAGTAGGGTTTGGAATTGTTGCGTCGGGCAAATTCCAGTTCCCGGGTCAGCTCCTGGATCGGTGCGTCGTGATCGATATGAAACTGCCGGATCCGCTCTGGCACTTCGTCGATCTTGCCCTTGGGGCAGTAGGGAATCACTTTTGCATTGGGATGGTGACGCCTGATCGACAAAAGCAGGGGAATAGACGGCGTCAGGAGATTTGGGGGATCAATCATATAGATCAGAGAAACCTCGCCATTGTCGATAAGGTCGGACCTGGGGTGTGTCGTGATCTCTGTCATCTTTACCTCAAATAAACGGAACGAAAATGGTTCTTCAAACCTGCGCGGGCATCTTGTCCCATAGCGCGAAAGCGGATGTCCAGAATTTTCATGGCCCGGCTGGACCCTGCCTCACCCTTGCCCAATTGTTCACGACAAGGCCGAAACACTGTGCCCGTTCACTGCGCGCGCGTCGACTGAGCCTGCGGCCATCATGCGCTCATCAGCCCCTCCCCAGGACCGCATTGAGACCAGCCGCCGCGCGGTGTTCGGTCTGGGAGAGGCCAGGGGCTGTCTGACATGTCACCCCATGTGATCGCGACCGGGGCGGGCAAGATCATCCGGCAGAACTGTCAGAGGTGCGGGGTATTGAGAGCTGATAGGTTGGGACAGGTTTTGGATGCAGGCCGTCAGATCAACGCTGAACAATGCCTTTGGTAGGCCCGGAGGGACTCGAACCCCCAACCAAGGCGTTATGAGCGCCCTGCTCTGACCATTGAGCTACAGGCCCCCGCAGCAGCCTGTGCGTAATCCGCGGGCGCGCGCAGGTCAAGCTTGGGCGTTGCCCCGGGGCCGGGGTTCGGCTATCGGGGGGCCGACATCAGCCGGGGGCCGCCATGACACAGAACGGGATCAGCTATCGCGATGCGGGCGTCGATATCGACGCCGGAAACGCGCTGGTCGAACGGATCAAACCTGCCGCCGCCGCCACGCAGCGGCCCGGCGTCATGGACGCGCTTGGGGGGTTCGGCGCGCTGTTCGACCTCAAGGCCGCGGGCTATGACGACCCGATCCTGGTCGCGGCCACCGATGGCGTGGGCACCAAGCTGCGCATCGGCATTGATACCGGCCATCTGGACGGCCTGGGCCAGGATCTGGTCGCGATGTGCGTGAACGATCTGGTCTGCCAGGGGGCGGAGCCGCTGTTCTTCCTGGACTATTTCGCGACCGGCAAGCTGTCGGTCGATGAGGGCGCCCGCGTGGTCGAGGGGATCGCGCGCGGCTGCAAGGCCGCCGGTTGCGCCCTGATCGGCGGAGAGACCGCCGAGATGCCGGGCATGTATCACGACGGCGATTTCGACCTGGCGGGCTTTGCCGTCGGCGCGATGAACCGCGGTGCCGCGCTGCCTGCGGGCGTGGGGCAGGGCGATGTTCTTCTGGGGCTGGCATCCGACGGGGTGCATTCCAACGGCTATTCGCTGGTCCGCAAGGTCGCGGAACGCGCAGGACTGGCCTGGTCCGACGCCGCCCCCTTTGCCGACACCACCCTGGGCGAGGCGCTGCTGACCCCCACGCGGCTTTACGTCAAGCCCGCGCTGGCCGCGATCCGCGCGGGCGGGGTGCATGCGCTGGCCCACATCACCGGCGGCGGTCTGACCGAGAACCTGCCCCGCGTCCTGTCCAAGGATATGGGCGCCGACATCGACCTGGGCAGCTGGCCGCTGCCCCCCGTCTTCGGCTGGCTGGCCGAGGCCGGTTGCATCGAGCAGGCGGAGATGCTCAAGACCTTCAACAGCGGCATCGGCATGATCCTGGTGGTCAGCGCCGACCGCGCCGATGCGCTGACCGACCTGCTGGCCCAGCAGGGAGAGACCGTGCACCGCCTTGGCACCGTCACGGCAGGTGCTGGCGTGCGCTATTCCGGCACGCTTGCGTGAAACGGGTTGCGATCCTGATCTCGGGGGGCGGGTCGAACATGATCCGCCTGCTGCAGGACATGACGGGCGATCACCCGGCGCGGCCCGTGCTGGTCGCGTCGAACGATCCGCAGGCGGGCGGGCTGGCCCGCGCAGCCCAGATGGGCGTGCCCACCGCCGCCGTCGATCACCGCGCCTTTCCGCGCGACCGCGCCGGGTTCGAAGCGGCGCTGCTGGAGCCGATTTTGGCGGCGGAACCGGACATCATCTGCTTGGCGGGCTTCATGCGCATCCTGACGCCCGGTTTCGTGCAGCGGTTTCAGGGGCGGATGCTGAACATCCACCCGTCGCTTTTGCCGAAATATCCGGGGCTGGACACGCATGCCCGCGCCATTGCCGCCGGTGACGCCGAGGCCGGCTGCACCGTGCATCTGGTCACGCCCGAGCTGGATGCCGGCCCGGCCCTGGGGCAGGCGCGCGTGCCGGTCCTGCCGGGGGACGATGCGGCAACGCTCGCCGCGCGGGTGCTGGTGCAGGAGCACCGCCTGTATCCGGCGGTGCTGCGGCGGTTCGCGTCAGGCGACCGGACGCCGCTGGTCCTTTAGCCCCACAGCAGGGCCAGCGTGGCCACCGGGTCGTCCTGGGTCCAGATCTCGGGGCCGAGGGCGATGAAATCGGTGATGGGCGACAGCTGGGTGATCAGTTCGCGCGTGATGGCGCCTTCGGCCACGACCGGAACCTCGATCATCTCGGACCACCACTGGAACAGCTCCAGCTCGACCGGCTCTCCGCGATAGAGGGCGCTGTCGGCGACCGGGCCAAAGGCCACGTAATCGGCGCCCGCCTCGGCCGCGTTCATGCCCTCGTGGCGTGAGGTGCCGCAGAACGCGCCGACGATCGCGTCGTCGCCCAGCTCCTTGCGGGCATAGCGGACGGCCTTGGCGCCGTCGGTCAGATGCACCCCGTCCAGCCCGTGGCGCAACGCCAGCTTGACGTGATCGTCGATCACCACGGCCACGTCGCGGGCATGGGCGATTTCGCGGGCCATGTCGGCCAAGCGGCCCAGCTCGTCCTCCTCGGCGCCGCCGCGGATGCGCAGGCAGGCGGGGGCCACGCGGTCCATCACCTCGGCCAGCATGGGGCCAAGGGCCGATGCCTGTGCACCGGCGGGCGTCATCAGATACAATTGCGGGGCGTCGGTCATGGCGGTCTCCTTTGTGTCGCAGATAGCGCAGCTTGCCCGCCGCCGCCAGACAGACTAGATCGCCCCCATGCAACTCGAACGCCAACCCGTCATCATCCTCGTGCGCCCGCAGATGGGCGAGAACATCGGCGCCGCCGCCCGCGCGATGCTGAATTTCGGCCTGACCGAGATGCGCATCGTGGACCCGCGCGACGGCTGGCCCAACCCCAAGGCCGTCGCCATGGCCTCGGGGGCGGCCGGTCGCGTGCTGGACACGGCCCGCATCTATCCGACCCTGGCCCTTGCCATGGAGGGCATCGACTATGCCTATGCCACCACCGCCCGCGGGCGCGAGCTGACGAAACCGGTCTTCACCCCCGCCACTGCCATGGCCCAAGCCCGCGCCCATGAGGGGCGGTCCGCAATCATCTTCGGCCCCGAACGCACGGGGCTGGAGAATGACGACATCGCGCGGGCCAATGCCATCGTGACGGTGCCGGTGAACCCCGATTTCCCGTCGCTGAACCTGGCCCAGGCCGTGCTGCTGATAGGATATGAATTCGGCCGCGACATCCTGCCGCCCGAACCCGCGCCCCATCTGCGCCGGGCGCCCGCCGAATCCCCCGCCGACCGCATCGAGATCGAGCGGTTGGGCGACCATTACGACGAACAGCTGACCCAGGCGGGGTTCTTCTTTCCCGAAACCAAGGCGGCGTCGATGCGGTTGACCATGCGCAACATGTGGTCGCGCCTGACACTGACCAAGGGCGACGTGCGCATCCTGCATGGCGTGCTGCGCCAGTTGACCCGCCGCTGACCCGCCCCAACCCAAGGAGAATGCGATGGCCAAGCGCCCCGTCTTTCAGGAGGTCTCGGACCCGCAGGCTGTCCGGCCGGCCCAGACCCCCGGCATGATCGATGCCCGCCCCCGCGGTGCGCGCCGGGCGATCCGCGCCTGGCTGGCGGTGCTGTTCCTGCTGGTCCTGGCGATGATCGTCGTGGGCGGCGCCACGCGCCTGACCGGCTCGGGCCTGTCCATCACCGAATGGAAGCCCGTGACCGGCGCCATCCCGCCCATGAACGCCGCCGACTGGCAGAGCGAATTCGACCTCTATCGCCAGATCCCCCAGTATCAGGAGCTGAACGCCGGCATGTCGCTGTCCGAGTTCCAGTTCATCTACTGGTGGGAATGGGGGCACCGCCTGCTGGGGCGGGTCGTGGGCCTGGTCTGGGCCTTGGGCTTCGTCTTTTTCTGGGCCACGTCGCGCATCCCCACCGGCTGGACGCCGCGCCTGCTGGGCCTGGGCGCGCTTGGCGGTCTGCAGGGTGCGATCGGCTGGTGGATGGTCAGCTCCGGCCTGAACGAGGGAATGCTGCGCGTCGCCTCGTACCGCCTGGCCACGCATCTGGGCATCGCCTTCCTGATCCTGGGCCTGATCACCTGGTACGTCCTGCAGCTGTCACGGACCGAGGCCGAGCTGCTGCGGTCCCGCCGCGCCGGAGAGGCCAAGCTGTTCCGAATGTCCACCGGCCTGATGCACCTGACCTTCGTGCAGATCCTGCTGGGCGCGCTGGTCGCGGGGATCGATGCGGGCCGCACCTATACCGGCTGGCCCACCATGGGCGGCGAATGGATTCCGGCCGCCATCTGGGACGGCACCCTGGGCTGGCGCAACTTTTTCGAGAACCCGGCGCTGGTGCAGTTCATCCACCGCATGACCGGCTATCTGCTGGCGATCTTTGCGGTGGTGGTCTGGCTGCGTGCGCGCCGCTCGCCCCATCCGGTGACGCGCCGGGCCTACGGTCTGATGATCGTGGCGATGGCTGCCCAGATCGCGCTTGGCATCGCCAACGTGATCTATGCCTCGCCGCTGCATCTGGCGCTGACGCATCAGTTCGGCGCGGTGGTGCTGTTCGCGGTGCTGCTGCGGGCCCGCCACCACGCCCGCTATCCCATTGAAACCTCGATCCGAGGAGTGACACGATGAGCGCCCTGACCGACCTGCTGGCCTTTCAGCGCCAGACCGAAGCCCTGTCCTCGATAGGTGAGCGCCTTGGCTGGGACCAGGAGACGGTGATGCCCCGCGGCGCCACCGACCAGCGCGCAGAGGAGATGGGCGCCATGGAGGAGGTCCTGCACGAGCGTCGCACCGATCCGCGCATCGGCGAATGGCTGGACCGCGCCGATCCGCAAAGCCCCGCCGACATCCGCGCCGTGGCCCTGATCGCGCGCGATTACGCCCGCACCAGCCGCATCCCCGCGCGTCTGGCCTCCGAGCTGGCGCGCCTGACCTCGCTGGCCCAGGGCATCTGGGCCGAGGCCCGCGCCAAGGACGCGCCCGAGGATTTCCTGCCGACCCTCGATCAGGTCCTGATGCTGAAACGCGAAGAGGCCGCCTGCCTGGCCGATGGCGGCGACCTCTATGACGCGCTGTTGGAGGACTACGAGCCCGGCATGACCGGCGCGCGCCTGGCGACGCTCTTCGATGCGATGCGCCCGCGCCTGGTCGCGCTGCGCGACGACGTGCTGGGCGCGGATCAGCCGCAGGCGCTGAAAGGTCATTTCCCGCAGGAGACCCAGCTGCGTCTGGCCCGCGCCTGCGCGACGGCCTTCGGCTATGACTGGACGCGCGGCCGGATGGACCTGGCAGTGCATCCGTTCAGCTCCGGCCGCTGGCAGGACAGCCGCATCACCACGCGGGTGGTCGAGACCGACCCCTTCAACTGCCTCTATTCGACCATCCACGAGGTCGGCCATTCCAGCTATGAGCAGGGCATCGACCCCGATTATGCCTTCACCCCCCTGGGGCGCGGCGTGTCGATGGGCGTCCACGAAAGCCAAAGCCGCATCTACGAGAACCAGATGGGCCGCGGCCGCGCCTTCACCGGCTGGCTGTTCGAGCGCATGTCCGAGGCCTTCGACGGTCTGAACATCACCGATCCCGATGCCTTCTACGCCACCGTGAACCGCGTCACGCCGGGCTATATCCGCACCGAATCCGACGAGGTCCAGTACAACCTGCATGTCATGCTGCGCTTCGACCTGGAGCGCGACCTGATCTCGGGCCGTCTCGACACCAGCGACCTGGTCGAGGCCTGGAACGCCCGCTTCCTCAAGGATTTCGGCGTGCGGGTGGATCGTCCGGCGAATGGCGTTCTGCAGGACGTCCACTGGTCCGTGGGCCTCTTCGGCTATTTCCCGACCTATGCCCTGGGCAACGTCTATGCCGGGTGCCTGAACCAGGCCCTGCGCACCGCCGTCCCCGATCTGGACACGTCCCTGGCAAGGGGCGACGCAACGCCCGGCACCGAATGGCTGCGAGAGACCGTCCAGCGCCACGGCGGCCTGATGCTCCCGACCGAGGTGATCGAGGCCGCGTCGGGCCGCACCATCAGCCCCGACCCGCTGCTGGGCTATCTGGAGCGAAAATTCGGCCAGATCTACGGCCTCTGAGGCGGGAATTGGATATTTAGATGAAGAAGAAGCCCAGGCCCCGCGTGCCCTTCTTCTTCATGAAAATATCCTGCGGGGGGTCCGGGGGGCGCAAAGCCCCCCGGCGGTCGCGGGACGCAAGTCACTCGGCGGCGCGGGCCATCGGGTTGTTCGGGTGGCTGGTCCAGTTCGCGTATTCGCCACGCGGAATGCCGGTGCGCTTGTCGATCTCGCCGATCTCCAGTTCGCGCATGGTGATGCAGTCCTCGACGGGGCAAACATCGACACACAGGTTGCAGGCGACGCATTCCTCCTCGATCACCTCGAACACGCGGCCCGGCTTCATGGCAATGGCCTGGTGGCTGGTATCCTCGCAGGCGGCATAGCAGCGGCCGCAGCTGATGCAGGCGTCCTGGTCGATCACCGCCTTGGTGACATAGTTCAGGTTCAGGTGCTGCCAGTCGGTGACGTTCGGCGTCGCGCGACCGACCAGGTCGGGCAGGGTCATCTCGTGGCTGTCCAGGTAATCGTGCAGGCCGGTGATCATCTCCTGCACGACCTTGAAGCCATAGGTCATCGCCGCTGTGCAGACCTGCACATTGCCCGCACCCAACGCCATGAACTCGGCCGCGTCCCGCCAGGTGGTGACGCCGCCGATGCCGCTGATGGGCAGGCCGGCGGTCGCAGGGTTCCGGGCGATCTCGGCCACCATGTTCAGGGCGATGGGCTTGACCGCCGGGCCGCAATAGCCGCCATGGCTGCCCTTGCCGTCGATGGTGGGCTGGGGCGCGAACAGGTCCAGATCGACCGAGGTGATCGAGTTGATCGTGTTGATCAGGCTGACCGCATCGGCCCCGCCACGCTTGGCGGCCTCGGCGGGCTTGGTCACGTCGCTGATATTGGGCGTCAGCTTGACGATGCAGGGCATGCGGCTGTGCTTTTTCACCCACCGCGTGACCATCTCGATATATTCCGGCACCTGGCCCACGGCCGATCCCATGCCGCGTTCGGCCATGCCGTGCGGGCAGCCAAAGTTCAGCTCGACCCCGTCGGCCTCGGTGTCCTCGATCCGGTGCAGGATGTCGCGCCAGCTGTCCTCGTCACAGGGCACCATCAGCGAAATGATCAGCGCGCGGTCGGGATAGTCGCGCTTGACCGACTTGATCTCGCGCAGGTTCACCTCAAGCGGTCGGTCGGTGATCAGCTCGATGTTGTTGATGCCCAGAACCCGCCTGTCGGCGCCATAGACCACGCCATAGCGGGGACCGTTCACGTTGACGACGGGCGGACCTTCGGACCCGAGGGTCTTCCACACGACGCCGCCCCAACCGGCCTGAAAGGCGCGGCGGACGTTGTATTCCTTGTCGGTCGGCGGGGCCGAGGCCAGCCAGAAGGGGTTCGGGGACTTGATCCCGATGAAGTTGCTGCGCAGGTCTGCCATGATCTCGTCCTCAGCCGGGGATTTCGACGGGACGTCCGGTCAGCCGGGCGTCGATGTCTTCTGCCGCATCGCGGCCCTGGGCCACGGCGGTCACGGTCAGGTCGTCTCCGCCCGCGGCGCAATCGCCGCCGGCCCAGACCCCGTCCAGCGAGGTTCGGCCCAGCCCGGTGACGGCGATCTTGCCGCCCGCCAGTTCCAGCCCGTCCGGCGCGCCGTCCAGACGCTGGCCAATGGCGCGGAACACCTGATCGGCCTTTAACCGGAACCGGTCCTCCGTCACGTGCAGCCCGTCAGGGCCGTCGATGGTATAGGCGAACTCGACCTCGGTCACCGCGCCGTTGCCATGGACCGCAACGGGGGCGGCGTTGCAGATGATCCGCACGCCGCTGGCCGTCGCGTGGTCCTGTTCGTGGCGGCTGGCGCCCATGCGATCCTGACCGCGGCGATAGACGATGCTGACGTTTTCCGCACCCAGCAGGCGGGCCTGCACGGCGGCGTCCACCGCGGTCATGCCGCCGCCGATCACCACCACGTCGCGACCCACGGGCAGGGTGCCCAGATCGCTGGCCTGGCGCAGATCGCGAATGAAGCTGACTGCGTCCAGCACATGCTGGCGGTCCTCGCCCGTCGCGCGCAGGGCGTTCACGCCGCCCAGGCCCATGCCCAGGAACACCGCGTCGTATTCGGCCTGCAACGCGGCCAGCGTGATGTCGCGGCCGATCACCTGATCGTGGCGCAGCTCGATCCCGCCGATGCCCATCAGCCAATCGACCTCGGCCTGGGCGAAGCCGTCCACGGCCTTGTAGCTGGCGATGCCGTATTCGTTCAGCCCGCCGGGCTTCGGACGCGCCTCAAGGATCACCACGTCATGGCCCTTGGCCGCCAGACGATGCGCGGCGGCCAGACCGGCAGGACCCGCGCCGACCACGGCCACGCGCTTGCCCGTGGGCGCGGCTCGCTTGAACGGGTGCACCGCCTGAGCCATCAGCCCGTCGGTCGCATAGCGTTGCAGGGCGCCGATCTCGACCGGCTTGCCTTCGGCGGCCTCGCGGACGCAGGCGCCCTCGCACAGCTGCTCGGTCGGGCAGACGCGGGCGCACATGCCGCCCAGAATGTTGGCGTGAAAGATCGTCATCGCCGCCGCATCCGGTGTGTCCGTCGCGATCTGACGGATGAACAGCGGGATGTCGATGCCGGTCGGACAGGCCGTGATGCAGGGCGCGTCATGGCAGAAATAACAGCGGTCCGCGGCCACGCGCGCCTCGTGGCGGTCCAGCGGCGGGGCGACGTCGACGAAATTCGCCGCCAGCTGGTCGGGGGTCAGTCGCCCGGGCACGACGCCGGGGCTTAATCTCGCTTGGGACATTTTTGTCTCCTGGCTCACCTGTTGGTGAAATCAGGCTGACACAGGTCCATTTTTTTATCAAATGGTAAAATATGCGCGGCGAAGCTTTGCGGAAATTTCAGGCAGGCAGGTCCAGAACCGCCGCCAGACCGCCCAGATCGGACCGCTCCAGCCGCAATTCGCCGCCATGCAGCGCCGCCAGATCGGCCACGATGGCCAGGCCCAGGCCGGCGCCGGGCGGGCCCAGCTCGTCCAGGCGGCTGCCGCGGATCAGGGCGCGGGGGGCCTGGGTCGCGTCCAGGCCGGGGCCGTCATCCTCGATCCGCAGGACCAGCCGGGCCGGGGCAGTCCGCACAGTGATGCGCAGGCGGGTGCGGCCCCATTTGGCGGCGTTCTCCGACAGGTTGCCGATCATCTCCTCCAGATCCTGACGTTCGCCGGAAAAGGCCGCGTCGGGGGGGCAATCGACATCGGCGGTCATGCCCCGGTCGGCCAGGGGCCAGCGCAGCACCAGCAGGATGTCGTCGATGACCGGCGCTACGGGGGTGCGGCTGCCCATCAGGCGCGGGCCCGCCTGTCGCGCGCGGCGCAGGTGCCAGCCGATCAGCCGGTCCATGCGCGTGATCAGCGCCTGGCCCTGATGGTCGGGCGGCAGTTCGTTCGACAGCGCCGACAGCGGCGTCTTCAGCGAATGGGCCAGATTGCCCAGATGCTGGCGCGAGCGGGCCAGCAGGCTGGCATTCTGGTCCAGCGCCGCGTTGATTTCGGCCGCAAGTGGGCGCAGGTCGGTGACATCGGGGCGCGCCAGCCGGTCGCGGTCACCCGCCCGCACACGGGCCAGATCGGCGCGCAGCCGGTCCAGGCTGCGCAGGCCAAGCGTCACCTGGATCACGCTGGCCGCCGCCAGCCCCAGCCCCAGCACGGCCAGCGCCACGGCCAGCGGGCGCACGACCTGCGCCAGGCTGGCGTCGATCTGGGCCTGCGGCGCGGTCACGGTCACGGCGATCAGCGCGTCGCTGTCGGGGATGCTCAGCTCGCGGCGCAGGACGCGCAGGCCCGCGCCGTCGGTGTCGCGCCCCGGGGCCCCGGTCAGCTCTCCGACCGGCCCCGACAGCCGCCCGTCCAGCAGCGAGGGAGAGCGCGCCAGCGGCACGTCATCGGCCCCCACCTGCCAGTACCATCCCGACAGCGGCAGCGAGAATCGCGCGTCCAGCGGGGTGTCGTCCAGCTCGATCCGGCCATCGTCGTCATCGACCTCCAGTTGGCCGATCAGGCTGTCGGCGATGGCCAGCGTCTCGGCGTCGAAACGGTCGGTGACGAAATTCTCCAGCAGATGCGCGATCAGCACGAACGCCGCCAGCAGCGCCGCCGTCAGCCAGACCGCCGCCAGCAGCAGAAGCCGTCCCCGGATCGAGGCGGTCACGCCGACCTCAGGACATAGCCCTCGCCGCGCCGGGTCTCGATGATGCCCTGGCCGACCTTCTTGCGCAGGCGGCCGATGACGACCTCGATCGACTTGAAGTCGCGGTCGGTCTCGGCCTCGTAGAGATGTTCGGACAGCTCGGTCCGGGTGATGACGCGGTCCTGATGCGTGATCAGATAGGTCAGGATGCGCGCCTCGAAGGCGGTCAGGCGCAGCGCCATCCCGTCCAGGGTGATGACGCCCAGCTGGCCGTCCAGCTGCAGCCGTCCGGCGGCGATCTGCGGCCGCGCATGGCCTGCGGCGCGCCGGATCAGGGTCTGCGCGCGCAGCACCACCTCGTCCAGGCGGAACGGCTTGACGGCGTAATCATCGGCCCCGGCCCGGAAGCCCGCGACCTTGTCGGTCCAGTCCCCGCGCGCGGTCAGGATCAGGACCGGCATGGCGATGCCCTGGTCGCGCCAGCGGGTCAGCACCTCGATGCCGGGCAGGCCGGGAAGGCCCAGATCCAGCACGGCGACGTCATAGCTTTCGGTGGCGCCCAGGAATTCGCCCTGGGTGCCATCGGCGGCCAGGTCGGTCACGAAGCCGGCCTGGGTCATGGCCTGGGACAGCTGCTGGGCCAGCAGGGGGTCGTCCTCGACGATCAGGGCACGCATGGGGTCATCTTTCGGCAAGGCGCCTGCGCGCCTCCAGCTGGCCGCGACCGGCCACCTCGAGGAAGCGGCCCGTCCGGGCGTCCAGACGGATGTTCAGGATCGAGCGGGTGGTCGTCAGCAGGCGGAACTCATAGACCAATTCGACACCCAGGGCACGCTCGGCGGGGTGGGGTGGGCGCGTCTCTGCCGCGACCAGTCGCCCGGCATAGCGGTCGGTGACGGCTTCGGCCATCAGGTGAAAGGGCTGCGGCTGAAAGCTGGTGGCCCAGGGGTCGGCCTCCAGATCCCGGGTCGCCTGATCCGGGGCTGGCTGCGGCACCGCCGCCAGCGGCGCCATCAGGGCCAAGGCCAGGATCAGGGGATTCGGGGCGCGCATCATGGGGACAGTATGACGGGGCCCGGGGAAATGGAAACCAAACGGCATATTGGCGATTCGTTCGGCATGACCCGATTAGAGATGATTCGCACAAGGCCGTATGGCCGACTTAAGGAGAGACCCATGACCCGCACCCATTTCGCCTCGACCGCCGCGCTGATCGCCTTCATGGCGGGCGCCACGCCCGGCCTGGCCCAGACCGCGCCGACCGAGCTGCCCACCCTGCTGCAGGGGCTGGCGCTGGACCGCGTCACCACCGAGACCAAGCGCGACGGCAAGCGCGAATACGAGGGCTATCTGTCCGACGGCACCCAGATCGAGGCCGAGTTCGACATGGCCGGCAACCTGCTCAAGATCGAGGCCGATGACGGTGCGCTGCCTGGCCCGGTGCTGCAATCGGCACTGCCTGCGGCGGTCCGCGACCATCCCGCGCTGGCGCTGTTCGCGCGGGTCGAGGAGATCAAGCTGCATCCCCGCCACCTGGAGGTGAAGGGCTGGCAGGAGAACGGCGACGAGATCGAGGTCAAGTTCGCGCCCGACAACACCCTGATCGAGGTCGAGACCGACGACACCCCCCTTCCGCAAGCGCTGATCGACGCGATCCTGCCGCAGGCGGTGCGCGGCTCCGAGGTGCTGACCCAGTTCGGCATGATCGAGGAGATCAAGGCCGAATACGGCCGCTTCGAGGTCAAGGGAGAGGATGCCGATGGCCAGGACATGCGCGCCCAGTTCGACGAGGCGGGCGCGGTCCTGCGCTTTGCCCGCGACGGAGAACGCCGGGGTGGACGCGACCGGGCCGAGCGTGGCCCCCGGGGCGATGGCCCTCGCGCAGAAGGCCCGCGTGGCGACAGGCCGCACCGTGAAGGCCCCCGTGGCGTTGGCCCCCGCGGCGATCGGGGCGGCATGGCCCCCGCGGCGCAGATCGACACGGTCGCGGCCAATCAGCGCCTGACCGAGGCGGGCTATACCCAGTTCGGCCTGATGCGCCAGCAGGGCCCCCGCCTGATGCTGGACGCGACCAATCCCGATGGCGAGGCGGTGACGCTGGAGCTGGACCTGCAGGGGCAGCTGGTGCGCGAAACCGCCCGCTGATCGCGCAGTCCGACGTCAGGTGACAGGGCCGTCCCCGCAGGGGGGCGGCCCTTTCGCATGGGGCTGTCGAACAAGACACTTTGCCTCCGCACGGCATCGGTCTAGTCTGCCCGCAAGCCAAAGCCTTTGGCGGCATGTCATTTTATCGACATGCGGGCCGGATAACGGGATACGGCTGAATGACATCGACAAGGAGGATCTACCAATGACACGGATCGACCGACGCGGCCTTCTGCGCGGGGCTGCGGCCACGGCTGGCGTGACGCTGGCCTCTCCCTTCCTCGCGCGGCGCGCGATGGCGCAGGGCGCGGGCACGGTGAACATCTTTGCCTGGGCCGGCTATCTGAACGACGAGATCCTGGGCGCCTTTCAGGAGGCCACAGGCATCACCCCGAACTTCACCCCCTATGGCACCAATGACGAGCTGCTGAACCAGCTGCGCGCCAACAACGGGGCTGGGTTCGACCTGATCTGGCCGACCGTGGACCGCGTCCCGAACTATGTCGAGTTCGGCCTGGTCCAGCCGCTGGACGAATCCCGCATCGAGGTCGACAAGGTTCTGCCCAGTGCCTGGGAGAACTCGGTAAACCTGGGCGCGGTCGTGGACGGTGCGCGCTATCAGGTGCCGACAGACTGGGGCACCGAGGCTATCGCGTTCGACCGCGATCAGAACCCCCTGGAATACGGCACCGCGTCCTATGGCGATCTGTGGGCCGAGGGCGCGCAGGCGACCGTGCGCGGGCACTCCTCGCTGATCGGTCTGGGCCTGTGGCTGGAGGCCGAGGGGCGTCTGCCGCGCCCGCTCTTGGACGCGTTCACCTCGCCCGAGGCGCAGATCGAGATCTTTGACGTGATCCTGGCCGAGGCCGTGGCCCGCAAGGCCGGCATCGTGCAGTTCTGGACCAATGAGAACGAAGCCCAGGGCGCCTTCCGCGTCAACGGCGCGACCGTCGGCCAGACCTGGGATTCGACCGCCGCGGCGCTTGCCGAGGAAGGTCTGCCCATCGGCTTCATCGCGCCCAAGGAAGGCGCGCTGGCCTGGATGGAGGGGCTGTCGATCCCGTCGGGTGCCGCGAACCTGGACAGTGCCTATGCCTTCATCAACTGGTTCCTGACCCCCGAGGCGGGCGCGATGTACACCAACGCGACCAAGATCAACTCGACCGCGGTGGGCTCGGACCAGCTGACCTCGGACGAGGCCAAGGCCTTCTTCGCCGCCGCCTATCCGGGCGACGCGCTGGAGAAGCTGTGGTGGTGGCCCATCCAGGAAAGCTGGTATATCACCAAGCGCAACGAGTATCAGGACCGCTTCCTGTCGGCCTGATCCCAACCGGGGGCGGCCCGCGCCGCCCCCCTTTTTTACGCAGGAGAGACGATGTCCCATTCGGTCGAACTCGCCGAGATCGGCATGACCTTCGGCACAACCCGCGCCGTCAGCGATGTCAGCTTCAAGGTCGAGGCCGGAGAGTTCTTTTCGATCCTGGGCCCCTCCGGCTGCGGTAAGACGACGATCCTGCGCATGATCGCGGGCTTCATCGATCCGACCGAGGGGCGCGTGCTGATCGGCGACCGCGACATGAAGGGGCTGGGCCCCAACCAGCGCCCGACCGCGATGATCTTTCAGTCGCTGGCGCTGTTCCCTCTGATGTCGGTGCGCGACAACATCGCCTTTGGCCTTGAGGCGCGCGGCGTGGGCCGTGCGGAACGCCGCGCCAAGGCCGATGACCTGCTGCGCCTGATCGCGCTGGAGGGTTACGGCGACCGGATGCCCGGCGAATTGTCCGGCGGCCAGCGCCAGCGCGTGGCCATCGCCCGCGCCCTGGCCGTGGAGCCCGGCGTCCTGCTGCTGGATGAGCCGCTGTCCGCGCTGGACCTGAAACTGCGCCAGCATATGCGGGCCGAGCTGCGCGCGCTGCAAAAGCGGACGGGGGTGACCTTCATCTACATCACCCACGACCAGTCCGAGGCGCTGGCCATGTCCGACCGCGTCGCCGTGATGTCGGCGGGCCTGCTGCAGCAGGTGGCCACCCCGCGCGCGCTGTACGACAACCCCGCCACCCCCTTCGTCGCCCGCTTCGTGGGCGAGACGAATGCCATTCCCGGCCGCATCACCGATGTTCAGGCCGGCACCGCCCGGATCGAGACCGAGCTTGGCCCGCTGCTGGGCCGCGCGGGGCAGGGTGCGGCACCGGGCGTGCAGGGCACGATCTATGTCCGCCCCGAGGCGCTGATGCCCGGCGGCGTGGAAAACCCCCTGCAGGCGCAGATTGAGCGGGTGGATTTCGAGGGCTCGTTCGCCTTGGTCCACGGGCTGTTCGACAGCGGCGCGGCGCTGACGGCCTCGGTGCCTTCCACGCGACTGGCGGATGCGCCGGTGCCGGGGCATCGCGCGGCGTTCGGGTTCCAATCGGCTCATGCAGTGGTGCTGGGCGATGGGTGATCTGAAAAACCGTTTTGGGCCAGGGCTTTCGACGATCTTCCTCATCCTGGTTCTATTCTGGCTGGCGGTCATGGTTTTGGCCCCGAACCTGATGATGATCGACTATGCCCTGCGGCCCAACCTGCCCCCCGCGGCACTTGGCGGGCCGGACGACACCTATTCGCTGTCCAACATCCTCTATCTGGCGGGCGAGCCTACGCATCGCGCGATCTTCTTCAAGACGATCTGGGCCAGCGGGCTGGTGGCGGCGGTGACCTTTCTGGTCTGCTATCCCATCGCCTTCTGGATGGCGCAGCGGGCCACGACGGGCCAGCTGGCCATCGCGCTGATGCTGATCATCATCCCCTTCTTCATCAACGAGGTCCTGCGCACGCTGGCCTGGTTCATCATCCTGGCCTATCGCGGACCGCTGAACGCGGTGCTGATGAATATTGGCCTGATCGACGCGCCGATCCGCTGGCAGGGCAATGGCGGCGTGCTGGCAGCAATGGTCTATGCCTATATCCTGTTCATGCTGCTGCCGATCTACAACGCCATCGAATCGCTGGAGAAAGCCCAGATCGAGGCCGCCCGCGACCTGGGCGCATCGCCCTGGCGCATCCATACCCGCGTGGTGATCCCGCATGCCAAGGCCGGGATCGCGACGGGGTTCGTCTTTACCTTCATGTTGGCGGCGGGCAGCTATGTCGCGCCCGCGCTGCTGGGCAGTCCCGGCAGCCGATGGTTCACCGAGATCATCTACAACTGGTTCTTTGAGGGCGGCGACTGGAACCGCGGCGCGGCCTATGCGCTGGTGCTGCTGGTGCTGTGCCTGGCGGTCGTGCTGATCACCCTGCGGCTGTTCCGCGTCAACCTGACGGATGTCGCGAAATGAGGGCGGATCGTATCTTCAACGTGATGTTTGTGCTGTATCTGGTTGTTTTCGCGGCCTATCTGTTCGCGCCGCTGATCATCATGGGTGCGGCCAGCTTCAACGAAAGCCGCTTTCCCACGGTCATCCCGTGGCAGGGCACGACGACCGACTGGTTCCGCGCGATGTGGGCCGATGCGGCCATGTGGCAGTCGCTGTGGACATCGGTGCTGGTCGCGGTCTGCGTGGTGCTGATCGTGGTGCCGGTGGGGACGGCGGCGGCGCTGGTCTTGACCTCGCTGCATGCGCGGGCGCGCAGCTTCGCCTATGCGGTGATGGTCTCTCCGCTGCTGACGCCGGGGGTGGTGATCGGGATCTCGACCCTGATCCTGTGGCGGCAGATGGGGGTGGGCGGGGGCGTGTTCCTGATCGTGCTGGCGCAATCGACCTTCATCATCTGCTATGTGATGCTGATGGTGATGGCCCGCCTGCAACGGTTCGACCGCACGCAGGAGGAGGCCGCCCTGGGCCTGGGCGCATCCCGCGTGATGGTGTTCCGGCGCGTGACCCTGCCGTTTTTGCGGCCCGCGCTGATCGCCTCTGCGGGCCTTGCGGTGCTGCAATCGATCGAGAACTACAACACGACCCTGTTCGTGCGCGGGTTCGAGACGCCGCTGACCGTGTTCATCGCCACCAAGGTCCGCACCGGCCTGACCCCGGCCGTGAACGCGCTGGCGCTGGTCATCATCGTGGCCACGGTCATCGGCGCCATCGCCTATGAGATCGCGCGCAGGCGCCGCGCGGCCTAGCCGTTAGGCAGGATCAGGTCGGGCGCCCGGCTGGCCGAGCGCACCAGGTCCATGTTGGGCAGGTCGTTGGCCTCCAGCTTCGCGCGGGCCTGATCGGGGGGCAGGTCGCGCCAACGGGCGGTCAGGCGCGCGCGCAGCACCGGCTCGGGCACGTCCAGCATCACGGTCAGCGCGAAATGGCGGGCCAGGTCGCGCCAGCCGGGCTGGTCCAGCAGCAGATAGTTCCCCTCGACCAGGATCAGCCGGGCCGAGGCCGGGATCTCGCGCGCGGCGGCACGGCTGATCTCCAGATCGCGGTCGAAGACGGGGACCAGCACCGCGCGCCCGTCATCCGCCGCCAGCCGGTCCAGCATCGCCGTGAACCCGTCCAGATCAAAGGTCCAGGGCGCGCCCTTGCGCGCCAGATCGCCCCGTGCGGACAGCAGCCGGTCGTCCAGGTGATAGCCGTCCATCGGCAACAGCGCCGCCCCCGGCAGGTCGCGCAGCAGGGCGTCGGTCACATGGCTTTTCCCCGCGCCGGGCGGTCCGGCCAGCGCGACCAGCGACCGTGCGGGCGCCTGCGCCAGCCGGCTCAGCGTCGCGCGCAGGGCGCTCAGGGTGGTCGGTTCGGACATCGGATCTCATCAGGGTATGAGGGCGGCGGGTGGGTGCCGGGCCGCCCGACTAAGCCCCGCCCGGCGGGCACCGTCAAGGGCGGCGCGGTTTGGCCTCGGCTTTTGGTATCAAATGTCAGATCATGTTTGACATCTGTATTTCGCCGCGCATATGCTGAGCCACCAAGGGGGAGGAAACCATGGCACAGCCGCTGCTGGAGGCGTCGGGCTTTCGCAAGTCGTTCAACGGCGTGGCCGCGCTGAGGCTGGGTCAGTTCACGCTGATGCCGGGGTCGGTGCATGCGCTGTGCGGCGGCAACGGGGCGGGCAAATCGACGTTCCTGAAGATCCTGATGGGCATCCATCACCGCGATGCGGGCCGGTTGCTGCGAAACGGGGCCGAGGTGACGTTCGACAACCCGTCGCAGGCGCTGGACAACGGCATCTCGATCATCGAGCAGGAGCTGAGCCCGGTCCCCGCCATGACCGTGGCCGAGAACATCTATCTGGGCCGCGAACCGGTGGGCCTGTTCGGCCGCATCGCCTTCCGCGAGAT
This sequence comes from Paracoccus sp. SCN 68-21, assembly GCF_001724535.1. Classification (NCBI taxonomy): domain Bacteria; kingdom Pseudomonadati; phylum Pseudomonadota; class Alphaproteobacteria; order Rhodobacterales; family Paracoccaceae; genus Paracoccus; species Paracoccus sp. SCN 68-21. The sequence continues at coordinate 19,310 of NZ_MEES01000025.1, forward strand.
GAACAGCCGCGCCCAGGACCTGCTGGACGGATTCCATTTCGGCATCCGCGCCGACACGCTGATGATGGACCTGACCGTGGCCCAGACCCAGCTGGTCGAGATCGCCAAGGCGCTGAGCTATGACGCCGAGGTCATCATCATGGACGAGCCGACCTCGGCCCTGGGCGAGGCCGAGGCGGATCAGCTGTTCGCGGCCATCGCCATGCTGAAGGCGCGCGGCAAGGGGGTGATCTATGTCAGCCACCGCCTGTCCGAGATCTTTGGCATCTGCGACAGCTATACCGTGTTCCGCGACGGCGCCTTTGTCGAGACGGGCGCGCTGGCCGATATCGACAAGGACCGCCTGATCCAGCTGGTCGTGGGCCGCCCCCTGACCGAGGAATTCGTCAAGGACAACACCCCGGGCGACGACACGCTGCTGGCGGTGCAGGGGCTGGCCGCCGACCGGGGCGTGCGCGATGTCAGCTTTTCGGTGCGCCGCGGAGAGATCCTGGCGCTGTACGGGCTGATGGGGTCGGGCCGGACCGAGATCTTTGACCGGCTGTTCGGGCTGTCCGGCCAGACGGCGGGGCAGATCATGATCGACGGCGCGCCGGTCACCATCACGACGCCGCGCCACGCCATCGACGCGGGCCTGGCCTATGTGACCGAGGACCGCAAGCGGTCGGGCCTGGTGCTGACGGGCGACGTGCGCGACAACCTGTGCCTGGCCACGCTGGACCGCATGGGCGTCGGGCCGGTGATGAACACCCGCGCCGAAGGCCGCGCCGCCGCCCGGATGATCGACGTGCTGAACATCCGCACCGCATCCGACCGGCTGTCCGTGGCCCATCTGTCCGGCGGCAACCAGCAAAAGGTCGTGCTGGGCAAGTGGTTCCTGACCGAACCGCGCATCCTGCTGCTGGACGAGCCGACGCGCGGCGTCGACGTGGGCGCCAAGCGCGAGATCTATCGCGTCATGTCGGATTTCGCCCGGGCCGGGGGCGCGGTGGTGATGGTCTCGTCCGAGACGGACGAGGTGCTGGGCATGGCCGACCGCGCGGTCGTCATGCGCGACGGGCGCGTGGCGGGTGAACTGGACCGGGCGGCGATGTCGGCCGAACAATTGCTGCATCTGGCCGTCTGACGCGCCGGCTGCAAGGACCAAGGGGACGAGGGTGGAACAGCAGACCGACACGACCGGCACCGACCGGCGCATGGGGACCGCATCGCGGATGGCACCGGCACTGCAGCGCTATGGCATCCTGATCGCGCTGGCGGTGCTGTGCATCGTGCTGTCGGTGGTCAGCGAGAATTTCCTGACCTCGCGCAACATCATCAACGTGCTGCGCCAGACCTCGATCAACGGAATTCTGGCGGTAGGGATGACATTCGTCATCCTGACGCGCGGCATCGACCTGTCGGTGGGGTCCGTGGTGGCGCTGGTCGGGGTCGTCTCGGCCAGCTTTGCCACGACCAGCGCGGCGGGGGTCGCGGGCGCGCCCTACATGCCGCTGATCCCGGTGGCGGTCGGGCTGCTGACCGGCATGGCGGTGGGGTCGGTGTCGGGCATCGCCGTGGCGCGGTTCTCGGTGCCGGCGTTCGTGGCGACCCTGGGCATGCTGTCGGCGGCGCGCGGGCTGACGCTGATCTATGCGGGCGGGCGGCCCATTCCGGCGCTGACCGACGGATATCGCTGGATCGGGACGGGCGATATCGGCGGCATTCCGGTGCCGATCATCCTGTTCGGCCTGGTCTTTGCAATCGCGCATTTCGTGCTGACCCGGACGCGGTTCGGCCGCCACGTCTATGCCGTGGGCGGCAACCCGCATGCGGCCAAGGTGTCCGGTCTGCCGGTGCGGCGCATCCGGTTCGCGGTCTATGCGATCTCGGGGGCGCTGGCGGGGGTCGCGGGGATGATCCTGGCCGCGCGCACCGGATCGGCGCTGCCGCAGGCGGGCGTCGCCTATGAGCTGGACGCCATTGCGGCGGTTGTGATCGGCGGCACCAGCCTGGCGGGCGGCATTGGCCGCGTCAGCGGCACCGTCATCGGCGCGCTGCTGATCGGGGTGATGAACAACGGCCTCGATCTGCTTGGGGTCGAATCCTATTACCAGCAGGTGATCAAGGGCGCGCTGATCGTGGCCGCCGTCATGCTGGACCGGTCCCGCAAGACCGAAGACTGAGATCCGGCACCCGCCGGCGGACGTGTCACTGAGGGAGGAAACCAGATGACGAAGACGATGATGATGACGGCCAGCGCGCTGGCGCTTGGGTTGGGGATCGGTGCGGCGCAGGCGCAGGATGCACCGCTGAAGATCGGCATGGCGGCCTATGGCCTGAACGCCGAATTCATGCAGCTGTGGTCGGCGGCGGGGGCAAAGCACCCGGCGGTCCAGTCCGGCATGGTCGAGCTGACCGTGTTCGACGGCCGCTATGACGCGCTGGTCCAGCAGGACCAGTTCGAGACGATGATCACGCAAGGCTTTGACGCGATCGTCTTTGCGCCGATGGATGTCGAGGCGGGTGCGACTGCCGTGCAGCTGGCCGTCGATGCGGGCATCCCCGTGGTCGGGTCGAACGCGCGGGTGAACAGCGACCAGCTGACCGCCTATGTCGGTTCGAACGACGTCGAGGCCGGGTATCTGGAGGCCAAGGCGGTTCTGGACAAGATGGGCTGCCAGGGCGCGGTGGTCATCATCGAGGGCCCCATCGGCCAGTCGGGCGAAATCCAGCGCGGCGAGGGCAACGAGCAGGCCTTGGCCGAATGCCCCGACGTCCAGATCCTGGAGCGTCAGACCGGCAACTGGTCGCGCGCCGAGGCGCAGGCGCTGATGGAGAACTGGCTGACCTCGCATGGTGACGCGATCACCGGCGTGATCGGCCAGAACGACGAGATGGCCCTGGGCGCCATCGAGGCGATCAAGGCCGCCGGAATGGACGTGTCCGATTTCGCGATCGCGGGCGTGGACGGGGTGACCGACGCGCTGAACGCGGTCAAGACCGGGCAGATGGCCTCGATCCTGCAGGACGGAGAAGCGCAGGCCCTGGGCTCGATCGACGTGGCGATCAAGGCCGTGCGCCCGGATTACGAGCCGATGTCGGGCATCTGGGAGCAGTATCCCGACATGCCGTGGAACGACGGCGCGTCCAAGGAATATAACGTGCCCTGGACCCCAGTGACGCTGGAGAACGTGGACGCCCTGCTGGCCGGCCGGCAGTAGGCCCCTTGCCCTCCGGCGGCCCGTCGTCGCCGGAGGGGACCAACCGACGATCAGGAAAGGACGGCGCATGGGCACAGCTCTCGATTTCAGTCTGGCGGGCAGGACCGCCGTGGTGACCGGCGCGGGCTCGGGGATCGGGGCTGCCATCGCGCGGGCCTTTGCCGCGCAGGGCGCGCGGGTGGCGCTGCTGGACCGCGATCTGGCGGCGGCGACGGCTGCGGCCAGCGACCTGGACGGCGCGCAGGCCGTGGCCTGCGACGTGACCGACGCGGGCAGCATTGACCGCGCGGTGGCCACCGTCACGCAGGCCTTTGGCGGCATCGACATTCTGGTGAATTCCGCGGGCATCGTCGATCTGGCCCCGGCCGAGGATCTGTCCGGCGACGCCTGGACGCGGACCATCGCGGTCAATCTGACCGGCAGCTTCCTGATGGCGCAGGCCGTGGGCCGCGCGATGATCGCAAGAAGCGCGGGCGGGCGCATCATCAACCTGGCCAGCCAGGCCGGTTCCGTCGCCATCGAGGGCCATGTCGCCTATTGCGCGTCGAAATTCGGCATCATCGGCGTGACCAAGACGCTGGCCCTGGAATGGGGCGGGCATGGGATCACGGTCAATTCCATCTCTCCGACGGTGGTGATGACCGATCTGGGCCGCAAGGCCTGGGCCGGACCCAAGGGCGAGGCGATGAAGGCGCTGATCCCCGCCGGCCGCTTTGCCGAACCCGATGAGGTTGCGGCGGCGGCGGTGTTTCTGGCATCGGGCGCGGCGGCGATGATCAACGGGGCCGACCTGCTGGTCGATGGCGGATACACGGTGCGATGATGGGGGACGACATGACAGCGACCGGAATGCAGCGTTTCGTCAACGACCCCGACGACATCGTCGATGAGACGGTGGCGGGCTTCGTCAAGGCGCATGGCGATCTGGTCCGCAAGGACCCGGCCAATCCGCGCGTGGTCGTGTCGCGCTTTGCCCCCCAGCAGGGCAAGGTCGGCATCGTGACCGGCGGCGGTTCGGGGCATGAACCGGCTTTTGTCGGCTATACCGGGCGCAATCTGGTCGATGCCGTGGCCATCGGAGAGCTGTTTTCCTCGCCCACCGCCAAAAGCTTTGCCGACGCGATCCGGGCCGCTGATGGCGGGGCAGGGGTGGCGGTTCTGTATGGCAACTATGCGGGCGACAACATGAACGTGCGCATGGCCGCCGACATGGTCGCGGATGACGGGATCGCGGTGGCCACCGTCGTCGCCAATGACGACGTCTGTTCGGCCCCCGCGTCAGAGCGTGCGAAACGGCGCGGCGTCGCCGGAGAGATCTTCATGTGGAAGATCGGCGCGGCGCGCGCGGCCCAGGGCGGCACCCTGGCCGAGGTTCAGGCGGCGGCCCAGCAGGCCATCGATGCCTGCCGGTCGGTGGGCGTGGGCCTTGGCCCCTGCACGCTGCCTGCCGTGGGGCATCCGAATTTCCAGATCGCGCCCGGCACGATGGAGGTCGGCATCGGCCATCACGGCGAACCCGGCGCGCGGGTCGAGGCGCTGAAGACCGCCGATCAGGTGGCCGACGACATGCTGTCCATCGTGCTGGAGGACCACGCCCTGCCCGAGGGAACCGAGATCGCGGTGCTGGTGTCGGGCCTTGGCGCGACACCGGTGAACGAGCTTTACGTGCTGTATGACCGGATCGAGACGGGGCTTGAGGGTGCGGGCCTGCGGGTGCATCGCGCCTTCGTGGGCAATTACTTCACCTCGCTGGAGATGGTCGGCGCGACGCTGACCGTGATGGCCCTGACCGCCGAGACCAAGGCCCTGCTGGACATGGAATGCGCAGCGCCCGGCCTGATCGTGACGGGGCCTGCGGTGCCGCCGGTGGGCGCGGTGATCGCGGGGCATCGGCGCGGCGCGGCGACGGCGCGCGACGCGGGCACCCCCCGTGCGGCCGAGGCGACCGGCACCCCCCGTCTTGCGCTGACCGATGCGGCGGGCGTGGTGCAGGACCTGGCCGCCGTGATCGTCGCCAACAAGGCGCATCTCTCCGAGATCGACGGCCTGATTGGCGACGGCGATCACGGGATCAACATGGCCAAGGGCTTTGGCCGCGCCGCCGAACGGCTGTCGGCGCAATCGCTGGATCAGGCGTTCCTGGTCCTGTCCGACGTGCTGATGTCCGAGATCGGCGGGTCCATGGGGCCGCTCTATGGGTTCATGTTCCGGGATATGGGCCGGGCTGTGCAGGGGCGCGCGGCCATTGATGCGGAGGGGTTTTCGGTAATGCTGCGCGCCGGGCTGGCGGGCGTCACGGCGACCGGCGGGGCACAGCCGGGCGACAAGACGCTGATCGATTGCCTTGTCCCGGCGGTCGAGGCGTTCGACGCGGCCCTCCCCCAGGGGTTCCCCGCAGCGCTGGCCGCGATGGCGCAGGCCGCCCAGCAGGGGTGCGACAGCACCGTGGACATGGTCGCGAAACTGGGCCGGGCGGCGCGGTTGGGCGAGCGGTCGCGGGGCGTGCCCGATGCGGGCGCGACCTCCTGCGCGTTGATCCTGACGGCCCTGGGCGACAGCGTCGCGCGCAGGCTGTCCGCGCCATGACCCCCTGCGGGCCGCGACGCGGCTTGCACCGGGCCGGGGGGTCGTGGCAATGACGACCCCGATGCAGAGCTTTTCGCGCCACGATCTGACCGACCTGTTCCGCAGCCTGGCCGAGCGCATGGCCGCAGAGCAATCCTATCTGGCCGAACTGGACGGAGAGATCGGCGATGCCGATCACGGCGTCGCCATGGCCGGGGGCTTTGGCGCGGCGGCCCGCGCGCTGTTCGAGGCCGATGGCGGCGGGCAGACGTTGGCGCAGGGCCTGTCGCTGGCGGCCTCGACGCTGCTGAACGCGGTGGGGGCCACGACCGGGCCGCTTTATGCCAGCGCGCTGCTGCGGGCAGGGCAGGCCCTGGGCGATGAGGACCGCGTGCCGTTCGACCGCCTGCCCGGCGTGGTCATCGCCATGGCCGAGGGGATCGCCGCGCGCGGCCATGGCCGGCCCGGCGACAAGACCATGGTCGATGCCTGGTCGCCCGCCGCCCATGCCGCCCGCGCCGGACTGGCCGCCGGCATGGCGCCCGCGCAGATCCTGCGACAGGCCGCCCACGCCGCGTCCGAGGGCGCGCAGGCCACCCGCGCCATGATGGCCGCCCGCGGGCGCGCCGCGCGTCTGGGGCCGCGCAGCATCGGCCATCTGGACCCCGGCGCGGTGTCGGCGGCGGCGCTGCTGGACTGCCTGGCCAGCTGGGCCGAGGGCCAGGGGCGCGCGCCCTGATGCCCCATTCCGATGCGCCCCCCCTGCGCTTTGGCGACGATCCGCTGCTGTGGGCCGCCTGGCTTTATTATCAGGACGGCCTGACCCAGGCCGAGATCGCGACGCGGATGGGCGTGTCGCGGCCTTCGGTCAACTCCTATCTGGCGGATGCGCGGACCCGGGGCATCGTCTCGATCGAGATCGACCCCCAGCGGTTTCGCGCCCTCAGCATCGCCAAGGCCATGCAGGATCATTTCGGCCTGGACGACTGCCTGGTCATCCCATCGGGCGGCACGGGCAGCCCGCTGATCGACCGGCTTGGCGCGGCGGGCGCGCAGGTTCTGTCGCGGCTGGCGCGGTCGGGGGACACCATCGCGGTGACCTGGGGGCGGACGATGCTGTCGCTGGCCAACCGCATCGGGCGGGGCGGGTTGCAGGACCTGCGCGTGGTGCAGGCGACCGGCGGCACCACCGCCAAGATCCCCTGGACCCCCGAGGCCTGCGCCACCCGCCTGGCCGAGGCCCTGGGCGCGCGGTCGATCCCCATCTCGGCCCCCGCCATCGTGTCCTCGCCCGACATGCGGGCGCTGCTGATGCGCGAACCGGTGGTGGCCGAACAGATGGCGATCCTGGCGCAGGCGAACCGGATCGTGCTGGGCATATCCTCGCTGCGCCCCGAAAGCACGATCCACACCAGCGGCTTTTTCGACGGGCCGGGCGTGCATGGGCAGTATCACGCGGCGGTGGGCAGCATCGCGGGGCGGCTGATCGCGGCGCGCGGCGAGCCGGTCGACGGGCCGCTGGAGGGGCGCACCATCGGCGTCGATCTGGCCGCGCTTAGGACGGTGCCCTGCCGCATCGGCGTCGCGGGCGGCATGGACAAGGTGCAGGCGATCCTGGCGGCGCTGCGCGGCGGCTATGTCAACGTGATGGTGACCGATGCCGACACGGCCCGCGCGATCCTGACCGCCGAGGGGCACGAGGATGGCCCCGCGCGCCCTGTGGCGGCGGCCCCCGCCGCGCTGCCCGAACGGGTGCGAATCAAGAAATTCCTCAACCGCCCGCAGGACGCCGTGAACGAGACGGTCGAGGGCGCGCTGCTGGCGCATCAGGGCCTGCTGGCCCCGATCACCGGCGCTCCGCGTGCCCTGCGCGCGGTGGATGGCGCGCGACCGGGCAAGGTCGGGCTGGTCATCGGCGGCGGTTCGGGGCACGAGCCGGGGTTCTTCGGCTATCTGGGGCGCGGGCTGGCGGATGCGGTGGCCATCGGCAATGTCTTTGCCGCGCCGCCGCCCGACCCGATATTGGCCGCGACGCTGGCCGCCGATGGGGGCGCGGGGGTGCTGCATATCTTTGGCAACTTCTCGGGCGACGTGATGAATTTCGAGACCGCGGCCGAGATGGCGACCGCGCGGGGCATCCGCGTGCGCACCGTGGTCACGACCGACGACATCGCCTCGGCCCCCGTTGATGCGCGCGCGGCCCGGCGCGGGGTGGCGGGCAACGTCTTCGTCTTCAAGATCGCCGGGGCGGCCTGCGACCGGATGCTGCCGTTGGAGACCTGCGCGGCGCTGGCGCTGCGGGCCAATGCGCGCTGTCACACGATGGGCATCGCGCTGGAGCCCGGCGCCTCGCTGGAAAGCGGCAAGCCCAGCTTTCGCCTTGGCCCCGACGACATGGAGATCGGCGTCGGCGTGCATGGCGAACGCGGCATCGCACGCGCCCGCCTGACCACCGCGGATCAGGCCACCGACCTGATCGTCGACCGCATCCTGGACGAGATGCGCCCGGCCGAGGGCGACCGGGTCGCGCTGCTGGTCAATTCGCTTGGCGCGACGCCGCAGATGGAGCTGTACATCCTGAACCGCCGCCTGCGGCAGCGCCTGCGCGCGCGGGGCGTGGGGGTGCACCGGACGCTGATCGGGCATTACTATACCTCGTTGGACATGGCGGGGGTGTCGATCACCGCGCTGCATCTGGACGATGAGCTGACCGCGCTGCTGGATCACCCCTGCAGCGCGCCCGCCTGGACCCAGGGGTCGCGCCCCTAGACGTCGAAATTGCTGGGCAGCACAATCATGTCGCGGATGGTCACGTTGCGCGGCCGCGTCAGCATGTACATCAGCGCGTCCGCCACCTCGACCGGCTCCATCAGCGCGCCCGCATCCTTCATGCGCTGCAGGCGATCCGGCTCCCAATCCGCCAGCAGGGCCGAGACGACCGGCCCCGGAGAGACCTGCGCCACCCGGACGCCATGCCCCATCAGCTGGCGCCGCATGGTCTGGACAAAACAGGTGACCGCCCATTTCGACGCGGAATAGACCGGCTCCACATGGATCGGCGCGTGCCCCGCGATGGAACTGGTGACGATGATGTCGCCCGACCCGCGCGCGGTCATGTGGGGGGCCACCGCATGGACGTTCTTCATCACCGCATTGACGTTCAGGTTCAGCATCCGGTCGATCGCGGCCGGGTCGGTGTCGACCAGATCGCCGCCGATATAGCTGCCCGCGTTGCACAGCATGATGTCGATCTGGCCGACCTTGTTCAGGATCTGGGGCACCATCGCGTTGCAGCTGTCGGCATCCAGCAGGTCGGTGACTTGCGCGATTGCATCGCCGCCCAGCTCGCGCGTCAGCGCGTCCAGCGCGTCGGCATTGCGGTCGACCAGCACCACGCGGGCGCCCGCCTCCAGCAGCGCGCGCGTGGTTGCCAGCCCGATGCCCGATGCGGCCCCGGTGATCGCGGCAACCTTGCCGTGCAGGTCTTGGGACATGGTATTCTCCTTGGGATGGTGTTCGGTCAGACGGCCAGAAAGCCGCCGTCAAGGGGCAGGACCGCCCCAGTGATCAGGCCGGCGTCGTCCGACAGCAGCAGGGCGATGGCGCGGGCGACGTCTTCGGCTTCGGCAAAGCGGCCCATCGGGTGGCGGGCCATCATCGGGTCGCGCTTGGCCGGCGCGCTCCAGGCGGCGGCGGCCAGTTCGGTCAGGGTGACGGTGGGGGCGATGGCCACGGCGCGGATGCCGTGGGGGCCCAACTCGCGCGCCATGACGCGGGTCGCGCCCTCCAGCCCGGCCTTGGAGGCGGCATAGGCGACGTGGTCGGGAAAGCCGCGATGGCCCGCGATGCTGGTGACGTTGACGATGGCGCCGCCGCCGCCCGCAGCGATGCGCGCGCGCGCGAATTCCTGCGCGCAGATCAGCGCGCTGCGCAGGTTGATGTTCATCACTGCGTCATAGCCCGCATCGGTCAGGTCCAGCAGGCCCTCCAGCACATTGGTGCCCGCGCAGTTGACCAGGAAATCGCAGGTCCCGGCCTGGGCCATCGCGTCGCGCGCGGCCGCCGGGTCGGACAGATCCGCGACGATGGCGCGTGCGTCCAGGCTGTCCAGGTCGGATTGCGTGCGGCTGATGGCCGTGACCCGCGCGCCGCGTTGGGCCAGCAGGATGGCGGTGGCCCGGCCGATGCCCTTGCCCGCGCCGGTGATGATGACGGATTTATCCGTGAAGGGCATCGTGGTCTCCTCTCAATGCGGCATCGATGTCGCCGCGCAGGTCGCGGGCGGTGGCCTGAAGCGTCAGGAACGCCCGATAGCGCGCGGCGTGCAGCCGCTGGCTGTCGGGGTCGGGGTGGTGGGTGGTCAGGACGCGCGACATGGCGGGCATGGCCGATGCCAGGTCGGGAAACACCCCGCCCGCAACCGCGCCCAGCATCGCCGCGCCCAGCAGGACGGGTTCGTCCGCCGCCGCGGCATCGACGGGCAGGCCGGTCGCATCGGCCAGCAGCTGGCGGATGCGCGGATGGCGGCCTGCGCCGCCGCTGATGGCGATGCGCGCGACCGGGGCCCCGTGGGTGGCCTGGGTCGCGATGATCTGGCGCAGGCCGTAACCCAGCCCGCAGATCCCCGCGACGTACAGCGCGACCAGCGAGGCCAGGTCCGTCTCCATCCCCTGGCCGCTGATGATGGCGCGGGCATGGGGGTTGGCAAAGGGCGCGCGGTTGCCCAGGAATTCTGGCACCACATGCAGGTGGGCGGCCTGCCGCACGGCGTCGGGGGCCGCTTGGCCGGCCAGCCATTCGGGCAGGGACTGGCCCTGCGCGCGGGCGGCCTCGACCGCCCGGTCATGAGCGGGGTGCAGGCGCAGCAGGTGGTCGATGGCGGCGCCCGCGACCGACTGCCCGCCCTCGTTCAGCCACATGCCGGGCACCATGGCCGAGAAATACGGCCCCCACACGCCCGGCACGAATGCCGGTTCCCGCGTCGTGGTCATGGTGCAGGAAGACGTGCCGAACACATAGCCCACCGTGCCCACCGCATCGCCCATGGCGGCAACGGTGCCGACCCCGCCCGCATGCGCGTCGATCAGCCCGGCGCCGACCGCGATGCCCGCGCGCAGGCCCATGGCGCGCGCCGCATCGGCGGTCAGGCCCGCGCCCAGGGGTGTGGCGGGCGGCACCACCTGCGTGCCGATCCGGGCGAACCCTTCGTCGGTCAGCACGTCCAGACCGATGGCGCGGAAATAGTCGGCGTCCCACCGGCCCTCATGCGCCAGATAGGTCCATTTGCAGGTCACCGTGCAGGTCGACCGCGCGGTGCTGTCCGTGGCCTTCCAGGTTAGGAAGTCGGTCAGGTCGAAGAAATGGCGTGCCGCGTCAAAGACCTGGGGCCGATTCTCGCGCAGCCACAGCAGCTTGGGCGTCTCCATCTCGGGGGAAATGCGGCCGCCGACATAGCGCAGGACATCGTGCCCGCCCGCATTGATGCGGGCCGCCTGATCGACCGCGCGGTGGTCCATCCAGACGATGATGTCGCGGTCGGGATGGGCGGGGTCGCCCACGCCCAAAGGCGTATCGCCCACCACCACCAGCGAACAGGTCGCGTCGAACCCGATGCCCACCACATGGGCCGGGTCGATGCCGGCCTGCGCCACGGCGGCGCGGGTGGCGGTGCAGACCGCGTCCCAGACCTGCGCGCTGGACTGTTCGGCGATCACCCCGTCGGGTCGGTGCATGGCGATGTCGCATTTTCCGGTGCCAAGCGCCGCGCCGGTGGCGTCAAAGACCCCCGCCCGCGCCGATCCGGTGCCGACGTCGATGCCGATCAGATACCGGCCCATCAGCGCCACTCCCGCCCGATATAGATCGCCAGCAGGATGATCAGGCCCTTGATCACATCCTGCATGTAGGGGTTGATGCCCATCAGGTTCAGGCCGTTGTTCAGGATGCCCAGCAGCACCGCGCCGATCAGCGTGCCCAGGATCAGCCCGCGCCCGCCCGCGATGGCGGTACCGCCCAGGACCACGGCGGCGATGGCGTCCAGCTCGAAGCCCACACCGGCGTTGGGCTGGCCGCTCATCAGGCGGCCGGTCAGCACGATGGCGGCCAGCGACGCGGTCAGCCCGGAGATGGCATAGACCGCCAGCTTGACCCGCCGCGTGCGCACGCCCGACAGGCGGGGGGGGGGNGTGGCGGCCAAAGGGCGTGCGCTGCAGCAGCACCCAGGCCAGCGCATAGACGATGACCATGATGATGACCGGGACCGGGATGATGCCCACGCGGCCCACGCCGAACCACGACACCCAGCCCGGCAGCCCGCTGATCGGATAGCCGCCCGAATAGATCAGCCCCAACCCCCGCGCGATGCCCATCGTGGCCAGCGTCACGATGATCGCCGGCATCTTGCCCCAGGCGACCATCACGCCGTTGAAGACGCCCAGGCCGGTGCCGACCAGCAGGGCTGCGGCGATGCCCAGGCCCCCGTGCAGGCCCATGTTCACCATCAGACCCGCCGCGACCGTGCCCGCCAGCGCCATGACCGCGCCGACCGACAGATCGATCCCACCGGTCAGGATGACAAAGGTCATGCCGACGGCCAGGATGCCCACGACCGACACCTGCCGCAGCACGTTCAGGATGTTGTTCACGGTAAAGAAATTGTCGCTGGCAAAGGCCATCATGACCGATACGACGATCAGCCCGACCAAAGGCAGGGCCAGCGGCGAATGCAGCAGCCAGTCCAGGGCGCGGTGTCTTGCGGTGTTTGCGTCATGCGACATGGTGGACCTTTCCGGTGGTGGCGTGTGTCATGATCTGTTCCGAGGTGATAGCGTCCCCCTCGACCGTGGCCACGATGCCGCCGGATCGAAAGACGCAGACCCGGTCGGCCATGCCGATGATTTCCGGCAGCTCAGAGGAGATCATGATGATGGCGTATCCCTGCGCCGTGAACTGGCGCATCAGCTGATAGATCTCGGCCTTGGCGCCGACATCGATGCCGCGGGTGGGTTCGTCAAAGATCAGCACCCGCATGTCGTGGTTCAGCCAGCGGGCGATGACGACCTTTTGCTGATTGCCGCCCGACAGGGTGTCGACGCGGGCGCGGGCGCCTTGGGCCTTGACGCGAACCTGCTCCATCGCGGTGCGGGTGCAGGCCAGCTCCTTCTTGAAGTCGATGAACCAGTGGCCCTGGCGGTATTTGCCGTAATTGTTCAGCGACACGTTCTGCAGGATGGAAAACGGCGTGATCAGCCCCTGTTCCTTGCGGCTTTCGGGCAAAAGACCGATGCCGTGGGCCACCCCGTCGGCGGCGTCATGCAGGCGCTTTTCCACGCCCTCGACCCGCAGGGTGCAGCGCGCGGCGCCGTATTCGCCCAGGATCGACAGGACGGTTTCCGTGCGCCCCGATCCCACCAGCCCGGCAAAGCCCAGGATCTCTCCGGCGCGCAGCTGGAAGGACGAGACCGGGCCGCCGCGCCGCAGCTGCACCGCGACCGCCTCCAGCACGATGCGGGCATCGGGGTCGGGCGCGGGCTTGGGGGGAAAGCTGTTCTCGATGCGGCGACCGACCATCATCTCGACCAGGCGGTCGATGGTGACGTCGGCGACATCGGTGCTGCCGACGAATTCGCCGTCGCGCAGGACGGTGATGCGGTCGCAGATCTCGAAGATCTCGTCCAGGTGATGAGAGATGAAGACGATCGCCACGCCCGCCGCGCGCAATTCGCGCATGACCTTGAACAGGTGCTCGGTCTCGGACGGGGTCAGGGTGGCGGTGGGTTCGTCCAGGACCAGGATGCGGGCGTCCAGCGACAGCGCCTTGGCGATCTCCACGAATTGCTGTTCGGCGACCGACAGGCGCGCGATGGGCACGTCCAGCGGCAGATCGACCTCCAGCGTCCGCAGGATCGCCTGCGCGCGGGCGCGCATTGCCTTGCGGTCCAGAAGGCCCAGGGGGCCGCGCAGCTCCCGGCCCAGGAACATGTTCTCGACCGCGGTCAGGCCGGGGATCAGGCTGAATTCCTGGAACACGATGCCCACGCCCGCCGCAATCGCCGCGTCATAGGTGGCAAAGCTGCGGACCCCTCCGTCGATCAGGATCTGCCCGTCGGAGGGCTGGATGATGCCGCTGACGATCTTCATCAGCGTCGATTTGCCCGCGCCGTTCTCGCCCAGCAGGGCGTGCACCTCTCCGGCGCGGACATGCAGGTCCACCCCGTGCAGGACCTCGATCCGGCCAAAGCTTTTGCGTATTCCCCTGAGTTCCAGCATCCTGCCCGCCTTTCGTTTGGCCGCGCCCCGACAGGGGGCACGGCCGGGTTCATCACCAGCTGAAATCAGCGGCGTTTTCGGCGTCGACCGTGCGCACGTCGATCGGCACCTCGGTGGGCACCACGCGGGCGCCCCAGTACTGCGCCAGCGCCATGCCCAGGCCCACGCGGACCTGATCGCGCGGGAACTGCGCGGTGGTCTGGATGAACGGGCCGCCATCGGCGATGGCCTGCACCGCCTCGGGGGCGCCGTCGACCGAGGTCAGCTTGATGTCGCGGCCCGACCCCTGGATCGCGGCCAGCGCACCCATCGCGCCGCCATCGTTGACCGAGAAGATGCCCGCCAGGTTCGGATGCGACTGGATCATGTTCTCGACCACGCCCAGGGCGACCGAGCGGTCCTGGCGGCCGTTCTGGGTGGTGACCAGGGTGATGCCCTCATGTTCGGACAGCGCCTCCTGGCAGCCCTCGACGCGCTGCAGGATCGGCACGACCGGGATGCCGTCCAGAATGGCGACCTCGCCCTGGCCGCCCAGGGCCTCGGCCAGATAGGCGCAGGACTGATAGCCGGCATCGCGGTTCTTGGAGCCGACAAAGGTGTCGACGGGGCCGTTCGCGTTGGCATCGACCGCGACCACGATCACGCCCTGATCCTTGGCCATGCGCACGGCCGATTCCACGCCCGCGCTGTCGGTGGGGTTCAGCAGCAGGATGTCGATGCCCTGCTGCAGCATGTCCTCCACGTCCGAGATCTGCTTGGCCACGTCATGGCCCGCGTCGGTGACGATGACGCGGGCGCCGATCTGGGCCGCGGCCTCGTTCAGGGCCTCCTGCATGGAGACGAAATAAGGGTTGTTCATCTCCTGGAACGTCATGCCGATGGTCAGCTGATCGTCCTGGGCCGCGGCGATCCCGCCGCTGGCGGCCAGCGCCAGGGCTGCGGCGGATGCGGTCTTGAGCAAGGTGTTCATGATAGTCCTCCCGTTTTTTGGTCAGTGGGCAGTCCCCCTCCGGCCGCGGGCCTCAGGGGGCCGCGTTCGCAGGGTATGGGGTGATGGGCGTGTCTCAGCCGGCCATGCGGATCGTCTGCTGGGCCGCGAAGGTCGCGCGGAATTCCGATGGCGCCATGCCCTTCAGCTTGAGGAAATGGCGGTTGAAGTTCGACAGGTTCGAAAAGCCCACGTCAAAGCAGATGTCGGCGACCCTGGCATCGGGGTCCGACAGCAGCATGTGGCAGGCCAGGTCGATCCGCATCTGGTTGCGATAGCGCACCAGCGTCGTCCCGGTATGGCGCTTGAACGAGCGTGAGAACGCGCTCACGCTCTGGCCGGTCAGGCGGGCCAGCTCGGTCTCGCTGACCGGGTCCAGCAGGTTCCGGCGCAGATGGGCCAGCGCGCGGTTCATGTCGGATTCCCCGGCCCGCTGCATGTCCAGCACAAAGCTGAGGCTGGCCAGCACCTGCGATTTCGGCGCATGGGCCAGCAGGTCCAGGATCTGGAAGAACAGCCCCAGCCTGCGCACGCCCCGCGCCTCGATCAGGGCGCGCATCAGCGGGCGGACCGCGCGCGATGTCGCGTCGTCGAACAGCAGGCCGCGGCGGCTGCGCTCCAGCAGGGTCTGGACGCCGTCCATCTCGGGGAAGGCGCGGGCCTGTTCGACAAAGCTTTCGGGGAACTGGATCACCTCGGTCCGGCAGGGAATGATCTCTCCGGGGCGGATGTCGCTGAGCCAGTTCTGGGGCAGGTTCGGGCCGGTCATGATCAGCTGTCCGGGGCCGAAATCGCCGATGTGATCGCCGATATAGAACCGCCCCGAGGTCGCCACGACCAGATGGATCTCGTATTCGGGGTGAAAATGCCAGCGCACCGTGCGGAACGGATAGCCGTGCTTCCACGCGGCAAAGGATTCACCCTTGCGGATATGAACCAGCTCCAGATCAGGCTGCATCGACCTCCTCCCTTCCGCGCCAGCACCGGTCGCCGTGACGATCCGTGCCCCTCCAGGCGCTGCATCACGACTAGCACGCATCGCCTGCGGGCAGCCACGACCTCACGGGAAAACTTCTGATACTTTTTTGACATGCCGCGCCGGAATTTCATCGGCGTGCGGGCGCGACGCCGTCATTTCCCTGCGCGGCGATGCTGCCCCGCAGCATTTCCAGCACGCACTGCGCCTGATCGGACGCAAATGGCCGCGTCCCGGGGGATGCGGCCATGCGGATCGGTCCAGTGCGGACCTATACTTTTCGGCAGGTCGGCGGTCAGGGGGCGGGCATTTCGATCTGGATCTTGACGTCGGTGTCGCGCGCCTCGACCGCGCGGTCAAAGGCCGCGATGCTGTCGGCAAACGGCAGGGTGGCCGAGATCAGCGGCGTCAGGTCGACCTTGCCCGCCGCGATCAGCGCGATGGCGCGGTCATACATGTTGGCATAGCGGAACACGGTCTCCACCCGCAACTCGCGGGCCTGCAGGCCGACGATGTCGATCGGCACCGGATCGACCGGCATGCCGACCAGCACGACCGTGCCGCCCGGACGCGCCAGCTGGGGCAGGCCCAGGATCGCCGGAGCCGCGCCCGAGCATTCGAACACCACATCCGCGCCCCAGCCGTTCGTGGCCTGGGCGATGGCCTGCGCCGTGGGGGTGGTGCGGATGTTGATTGTCTCGATGCCCGGATAGGCGCCGATGATGTCCAGCTTGGGCTGCGCCAGATCCGAGACATAGACCTTGGCGCATCCCCCGGCCAGGGCGGCCAGCGCGGTCATCATCCCGATGGGCCCCGCGCCGGTCACCAGCGCGATGTCGCCCGGCTGGATGCGCGCGCGTGACGCCGCCTGCATGCCGATGGCAAAGGGTTCGACCATCGCGCCCTGGGCAAAGGACACGCTGTCGGGCAGGGCATAGGTATAGGCCGCCGGGTGCACGACCTGCGGCGTCAGGCAGCCATGAACCGGCGGCGTGGCCCAGAACTGCACCGCCGGATCGACGTTGTAGATCCCCAGCTTGGCCGCGCGCGATGTGGGGTCGGGGATGCCCGGCTCCATGCAGACGCGGTCGCCGACCTTCAGGTGGGTGACCGCCTCTCCGACCTCGATCACCGTGCCGGAGGCCTCGTGGCCCAGCACCATCGGCTGTTCGACGACGAAGGGGCCGATCTTGCCGTGGGTATAGTAATGCACGTCCGACCCGCAGATGCCCACGGTATGGACCGCGATGCGCACATCATTGGGCGTCATCGGCCGACCCGCATCGATGGGGCGCAGCGACAGGCGGCCCCTTTCCTCAAGCACCAGTGAGTTGTCCATCGTCATTCCCCCCGCATCTGCGATCCGACCCCGATCAAGCGTGCGTGGCGGGCAAATGTAAATTGGCGCCGGGGCGTTGGGCGCAAAAATTTGCGCAGGCGGCAAAATCCTACCGATGCGGGGCGGGGATCTGCGCAGGGGACGCCTCCTTTGGCGTTGTATGACCCGCGCGCAGGCCCCAGGATACAGGCCGAACCAGGGAGTGCCGCGATGATCGAGGATTGGACCGACCGCTTTCCCGGCCTGTCGCGGCTGGAGGACAGCGTGCGCGCCACCCTGCGCGACAAAAGCACCGTGGTAAGCGTTCCCCAGGGCACCGTGATCTTTGGGCCGGGCAAGGCGCCCGACAGCCTGCTTTTGCTGCTGGAGGGGCGGGTGCGCGTCCAGCAGGTATCCGAGCAGGGCCGCGAGATCGTGCTGTACCGGGTCGAGGCGGGCGAAAGCTGCGTGATGACCACGGCCTGCCTACTGGCCTATGACGATTATTCCGCCGAGGGCATCGCCGAGACGGCGATCCGCGCCGCCGCCATCCCGCGCGGGGTGTTCGACGATCTGGTGGCGTCGTCGGTGGCGTTCCGCACCTTCATCTTCACCGCCTATGCCCGGCGCATCACCGACCTGTTCCAGGTGATCGAGGAGATCGCCTTTCAGCGCATGGACATCCGCCTGGCGCAGAAGCTGGTCGATCTGTCGCGGGGCGCGGATCAGCTGCGCGTGACGCATCAGCAGCTGGCATCCGAGCTGGGCACCGCCCGCGAGGTCGTCTCGCGCCAGCTGGCCGAATTCCAGCGCCGCGGCTGGATCGCCCTGACGCGCGGCGCGATCGAGCTGTCCGACCGCGCCGGCCTCAGCGCGCTGGCGGCCCAGGACGCGAATTGGCGCGCCAGCGTGACATAGTCACCGACAGGGCCGCCCGCGCCATGCCATCACGGGGAAACCCATTGGCAGGAGGCCCATCATGCGACCCAATATCGGCACCACCGACCGCGCCCTGCGCCTGGCCCTGGGCGTCATCCTGATCGCGCTGGCCTTGCTGGCCGGCCTGGACGGCGCGCTGCGCGTGGCGGCACTGGTCGCGGGCATCGTGATGGCTGGGACCGCCGCCATCCGGTTCTGCCCCCTCTACACGCTGTTCGGTCTGCGCACCTGCCGCCGCTGAGGACCTGTCATGACCCCATACCCCGTGAACATGGATATCCGCCCCGAGGTCACCGGCTTTTTCGACCCGGCCACCAACACGATCAGCTATGTCGTCCAGGACCCGGCCTCGGACGCCTGCGCGGTGGTCGATTCCGTGATGGACATCGACTATGCCGCCGGGCGCATCACCTATGACCATGCCGACGCGATCATCGCCTTCATCCGGGATCGCGGGCTGCGGCTGGACTGGATCATCGAGACCCATGTCCATGCCGACCACCTGTCCGCCGCGCCCTATATCCAGCAGGCCCTGGGCGGCAAGATCGGCATCGGCGACAAGATCATGGTCGTGCAGGACACCTTCGGCAAGATCTTCAACGAAGGGACCGAGTTCCAGCGCGACGGCAGCCAGTTCGACGCGCTGTTCAAGGATGGCGACGTCTATCACGTGGGTACCATGCCCGTGGTGGCGATCGCCACGCCCGGCCACACGCCCGCCTGCATGGTCCATGTGATGGGCGACGCGGCCTTTGTGGGCGACACGCTGTTCATGCCCGATGGCGGATCGGCCCGTGCCGATTTCCCCGGCGGCGATGCCGGAGAGCTGTATGACAGCATCCAGAAGGTGCTGGCCCTGCCCGATGAGACGCGCCTGTTCATGTGCCACGACTACGGCCCGAACGGCCGCGACATCCAGTGGGAGACGACTGTCGCCGACGAACGCGCCCACAACATCCATGTGGGTCAGGGCGCCACGCGCGACGATTTCATCCGCTTTCGCACCGAACGCGACGCGACCCTGGCCATGCCGCGGCTGATCATCCCGTCCCTGCAGGTGAACATGCGCGCGGGCGAGATGCCCGTCGATCGCGACGGGCGCCCGATGCTGAAAGTGCCGGTCAACGGCCTCTAATTTGTCGAAAGGGAGGATGGGATGGAGCCGAAATACCTGACGCGGGCGCTGGCCGTCGCGCCGCAGATCACCGCCGCCGACCTGCCCCAGATCCGGGCCATGGGCTTTCGCGCGATCATCGTGAACCGCCCCGACGGAGAGGGTCCCGACCAGCCCGGCCATGCCGAGATCGAGGCCGCCGCCCGCGCCGAGGGGCTGGCGCTGCGCCATGTGCCCGTCACCGGCGGCATGATCGGGGATGAGGACGTGGCGGCCTTTGACGCCGCCTTGCGGGAACTGCCGGGGCCGGTTCTGGCCTATTGCCGGTCCGGCATGCGCTCCGCCACGCTTTGGGCACTGTCGCAGGCGGGCCAGCACCCGCTGCCGCAGATCCTGCAGGCGGCGCGGGCGGCGGGGTACGATCTGTCGGGCGTGGCGCGGCGGATCGCCAATGGGGGGCGCGTGCCGACCGCCGGGGCGGATGTCAGCCATGACGTGGTGATCGTGGGGGCGGGGGCCGCGGGCATCTCGGTCGCGGCCAGCCTGCTGGCGCGCAAGCCCGGGCTGGACATCGCCATCATCGACCCGGCCGAGGCGCATTACTATCAGCCTAGCTGGACGCTGGTGGGCGCGGGCGTTTTTCAGCCGCAGGATACCGCGCGCACCACCGCATCCCTGATCCCCAAGGGGGTGTCCTGGATCAAAGCCGCCGTCGCGGGTTTTGATCCCGCCGCCAATGCGGTGATCCTGGAGGGGTGCCGCGTCATCGGCTATCGCCGGCTGGTCGTCTGTCCGGGGCTGAAGCTGGACTGGGACGGCGTCGAGGGCCTGTCGGAAACCCTGGGCTTGAACGGGGTCACGTCAAATTACCGCTATGATCTGGCGCCCTATACCTGGCGGCTGGTGCAGTCGATGCGCGGCGGGCGGGCGGTCTTTACCCAGCCCCCCATGCCCATCAAATGCGCGGGCGCGCCGCAGAAGGCCGTGTATCTGTCGGGCGACGCCTGGCACCGGGCGGGCGTCCTCAAGGACATCGACATCCAGTTCATGAATGCTGGCGGCGTGCTGTTCGGGGTCAAGGATTACATCCCCGCGCTGATGGAATACGTGCGCAAATACGACGCGACGCTGAATTTCCACCACAATCTGACCCGCATCGACGGTCCGGCCCGCAAGGCCTGGTTCACTGTCACCGAACCCGACCAGTCGGCGCGCGAGGTTCAGGTCGATTTCGACATGATCCACGTCACGCCGCCCCAGAGCGCGCCGGATTTCATCCGCGTGTCTCCGCTGGCGGATGCGGCGGGCTGGATCGATGTGGACCCGGCCACCCTGCGCCACAAGGCGCATGAGAACATCTGGTCGCTTGGCGACGTGATGAACGCGCCCAATGCCAAGACCGCCGCCGCCGCGCGGGTCCAGGCGCCGGTGGTGGCCGACAACATCGCCGCCGATATCGACGGGCGCCTGGCCGTGTCGCAATATGACGGCTATGGCTCGTGCCCGCTGACGGTGGAGCGGGGCAAGATCGTCCTGGCCGAGTTCGGCTATGGCGGCAAGCTGCTGCCCAGCTTTCCGCGCGCGCTGCTGGACGGCACCAAGCCCACGCGCCGCGCCTGGTGGCTCAAGGAGCGCATCCTGCCGCCGGTCTATTGGCGGGGCATGCTGCGCGGGCGGGAATGGCTGGCCAAGCCCGACCCCATCGCGGCAGAGTAGAACACCTCCTTTGAACGGACCCCTGAATTGAAGACCCTGCGCGACTATTTCCCGATCCTGACCTGGGGCCGTCACTACGACCGCCAGACCCTGTCCGACGACCTGCTGGCCGCGGTGATCGTGACGATCATGCTGATCCCGCAATCGCTGGCCTATGCGCTGCTGGCGGGGCTGCCGCCGCAGGCGGGGCTTTACGCCTCGATCGCGCCGATCATCCTTTATGCGGTGTTCGGGACCAGCCGGGCGCTGGCGGTCGGGCCGGTCGCGGTCGTGTCGCTGATGACCGCCGCCGCCATCGGGGCCATCGCCGAACAGGGCAGCATGGGTTACGGCGTCGCGGCGCTGACGCTGGCATTTCTGTCGGGCGCGATCCTGGTGCTGATGGGCGTGCTGAGGCTGGGTTTCCTGGCCAATTTCCTGTCCCATCCGGTCATCGCGGGGTTCATCACCGCATCGGGCATCCTGATCGCGGTCAGCCAGACCAGCCATATCCTGGGCGTCAGCGCGGGCGGCCATACCCTGCCCGAGATGGTGATGGCCCTGATCGGCGCGCTGCCGCAGACAAACCCGGTCACGCTGATCATCGGGGTGGCGGCCACGGGGTTCCTGTTCTGGGTGCGGCGGGGGCTGAAGCCGCTGTTGCGCCGCGCGGGGCTGGGGCCGCGGGCCGCCGATATCGTGACCAAGGCAGGGCCGGTGCTGGCGGTCGTGGCCAGCACGCTGGCGGTCAGCCTGCTGGACCTGCAGGCGCAGGGCGTGCACGTCGTGGGCGTGGTGCCGCAGGGCCTGCCGCCGCTGACCCTGCCGTCGCTGTCGCCGGACCTGATCGGCCTGCTGCTGGTTCCGGCGCTGCTGATCTCGGTCATCGGGTTCGTAGAATCCGTCTCGGTCGCGCAGACGCTGGCGGCGCGGCGCCGCCAACGCATCGACCCGGATCAGGAGCTGATCGGCCTGGGCGCCGCCAATCTGGGTGCGGCCTTTACCGGGGGGATGCCCGTCACCGGCGGTTTTGCCCGGTCGGTGGTGAATTTCGATGCGGGCGCGGCGACCGCGGCGGCGGGCGCCTTCACCGCCATCGGACTGGCCATCGCCGCGCTGGCGCTGACGCCGCTGATCCACGATCTGCCCATCGCCACGCTGGCCGCGACGATCATCGTGGCGGTGCTGTCGCTGGTCGATCTGGGGATCCTGCGCCGGGCCTGGGCCTATTCGCGCACCGATTTCCTGGCCGTGGCCGCGACGATCCTGCTGACCCTGACCCTGGGGGTCGAGGTGGGCGTGTCGGCGGGCGTGCTGCTGTCGGTGGCGCTGCACCTGTACAAATCGTCGCGCCCGCATGTGGCCGAGGTGGGGCTGGTCCCCGGCACCCAGCATTTCCGCAACATCCTGCGCCACGAGGTCCAGACCGACGACGCCGTCCTGACGCTGCGGATCGACGAAAGCCTGTATTTCGCCAATGCCCGGTTCCTGGAGGATCACGTGGCCGACCGGGTGACGCCCGACTGTTCGCTGCGCCATGTCGTGCTGATGTGTTCGGCCGTGAACGAGATCGACCTCAGCGCGCTGGAGAGCCTGGAGGCGATCGCCCATCGCCTGCACACCATGGGCATCACCCTGCACCTGTCCGAGGTCAAGGGCCCGGTGATGGACCGTCTGAAATCGACCGATTTCCTGGCCCATCTGACCGGCCGGGTGTTCCTGTCGCAATACGAGGCCTGGGAGGCGCTGCGGGGGCAGGGGGTCATCGTGCGACAGCCCCCGCCCCCCGCCCCGGTCAGATGATGCGGACCTGGGTGCCGATCGGGCTCATGGCGAACAGCTCCTCGATCTTTTCGTTGTAGAGACCGATGCAGCCGTCCGACGACAGCCGCCCGATCTTGCGCGTGTCATGCGTGCCGTGGATCAGATAGGCGGGCCAGGACAGATACATCGCATGCGTGCCAAGCGGGTTGTCCGGTCCCGGTCCCATGGGGCGGTAATGGGGGAACCGCTCCATCATCGAGGCGGTGGGGGTCCAGCTGGGCCCCTCGACCTTGCGCACGATCTCGGTGCGGCCGCGCTTGGTCAGCTCTTCCGACAGGGGGACCGAGGTCGGATAGATCCGGTGCGTCTGCCCGTCGCCCGACCAGAAATGCAGCGCGCGCGACCGGGTGTCGCAGACGATCACCCCTTGGCCCAGGCTGTCGAAATGGTCCTGCCAGCGCTGCATGGTAAAGCCGCTGGCATTGCGGTCGGGGCTTGCCTGCGCGCGGGCCAGCGCCGGGGCGACCAGCCCCGTCGCAATCATCAGGCCAAGCGTGCGGCGTCGGGTCAATGCTGTCATCTGTTGTTCCTTGTCATGGTTGGTTTGGTTTTCCTGGCGCGACCTTGGCCGCGCCGGTTCAGGCCGCGTGGCGGGCGGCTGCGATGGCCCCGCGCAGGGCGGTGCGGTCCAGCGCGCCCGCATGGATCGTGCGCCCGACGATGAAGGCCGGCGTGCCCTGCAGCCCCAGCCCCGCCGCATGCTGCGCGTTGCGCCCGATCAGCCCGTCCCACCGCGCCCGGTCGCGCCCATAGGCGGCCAGCATCGCCTGGGGGTCGAACCCTGCCGCACTGAGCGTGCGGCGCAGGTCGTCCTCGGACAGGCGGGCGGGGGTGGCCATCAGCGCGCCCTGCGCATCCGCATAGCGGTCCGCGCCCAGCACCATCTGCGCCGCCAGGACCGAGGTTGCACCCAGGATCGGCCAGTCCTTCATGATCAGTCGCACGTTTCCATCCGCCGCGATCTCGGCCATCAGGTCGTCATGGCCGCGCTTGCAGAAGGGGCACTGATAATCAAAGAACTCGGCCACGGTGACGTCGCCCTGCGGGTTGCCCAGCACCGGCTGATCTGGGTCGAACAGCACCTCCTGCGTATCCGCATCCAAGGCCGAGGTGCCAAGGAACCGGGACAGGCCGACCGCGCCCAGTGCCGCGACCCCAAGGCCCGCGCCTCCGGCCAGGACGGCGCGTCGGGTGGCGGTCATGGCGTGCCTCCGGTGATGTCTGTGGTGTCATATGCGGCGGCGGTGGCGACGGGGGCGGCTGTGGTGCCGGGCGGCGTGGTGCCCATGCCCGTCTGCGCCTGGCTGAGGACGACGACCTTGGCCATGCTGCGGGTGTTCTCCGCCAGATGGATGATGTCCTGGTTGAACAGCCGGATGCAGCCCGCCGACGAGGCCGTGCCGATCGACTGCGGGTCGGGCGTGCCATGGATGCGATAGAACGTGTCGCCCCCCGAATTGTGGATATACAGCGCGCGCGCGCCCATCGGGTTTTCCAGCCCGCCCTCGATGCCGTCGGCCGAGGGTCCGTAATGGTCGGGGTTCTCGGCCAGCATATTGTCGGTGGGGGTCCAGCGTGGCCAGTCGCGCTGATAGGGGGTGTGCGCCTCTCCGGCAAAGCCGTATCCGGCGGCGCCGACCCCCACGGAATAGCGCATGGCGGTATCGTCGGCCTGCACATGGTACAGCCGCTTGGCATAGGGGTCGACGATGATCGTGCCGACCGGATGGTCGGTCCAGTAGGGGACGATCTGGCGGGCCTTGTCCTCGGTCAGCAGCGAGGGCGGGATGGCGGGCGCGGTCAGGTCGCCGTCGGGCTGGGCCGCATACATCGCCGCCGTGCTGGGGCTGACGGGGGTGGCCGCGGGCACTGCAGGGGCAGGGTCCGGTGCGGTCGCAGGTTCGCAGGCGGCCAGCGCCAGCAGGTCGGTCCCGGCCAGCAGGGACTTGAGGGTTCGGGTCATCATGGCTCCTTCGCCGTCTCGATCAGGGTGCGCAGGGCGGCGCGCGACATCTCTCCGGTATGGGCACGTATCAGGGCGCCCTCCGCGTCGAACACCAGCGTGGTGGGCAGGCCGACCGCGTTCAGGCGGCCCATCAGGTGGCTGCCGGGGTCGCGCAGCATGCCCTGCGCGGGCAGGGCCTGGGCGGCCAGAAAGGCGGTGATGCGGGCGGCATCCTCGCCCTGGTTGGCAAAGAGGAAATCGACCTCGGGCATCTGGGCGGCCAGGTCGGTCATCATCGGCATCTCGCGCCGGCAGGGCGGGCACCAGGTGGCCCAGAGGTTAAGCACCATCACCCGGTCGCGCCCCGCCAGCTGCACCGGGGTGCCGTCTATTGCCATCAGCGTCATCACCGGCAGGTCCATCACCGGGCGCGGCATCAGCCACAGCGCCGCCCGATGCGCGCCGCCGGTCAGCACGGCGGCGATCAGCAGCGGGTGCAGCACCGCCCGGCGGCCCCGCAGCGCCGCCACCAGCAGCACCGCGCCGCCCCCGATCCAGCCCGCCAGCGGCGCAAAGCCGCCCTGCCAGACCGCCAGCGCGTCCAGCGGCCTTGCCGCGAAATCGCCCGGGTGGGCGGCGACGAACCCGATCCGCGCGCCGATGATCCAACCCAGCACGGCCCACATCGCCCAGCTTTCCGCGCCCTTGGGGCCGCGGCGGGTCAACAGCCCCGCGATCACGGTGAACAGGATGATCGCCAGCACGGCGGCCAGCCGACCGGTCTCGAAGACGACCGGTCCCAGGGCGATGGCGTTCATGGCGCCACCTGCCGGACCGAGGCCAGCAGCCTATCGGCGCTGATGTCGCCGATCAGGCGGCTGCCCTGCGGCTCGGACCGGGCGGCATCGACAAAGATCAACGTGGGCGGGCCGGCGGCGGCCAGATCGGCCATGATGGCCTGCGCCTCGGTGCCGAAATCGGTGACATCGACCTTGATGCGGACCATGTCCTGCATCGCGGCCACGACCTGCGGGTCGGCCATCGGGCCGCGTTCTATCGCGCGGCAGATCACGCACCAATCGGCGGTGACATAGATCAGCGCCGGGCCGGGGGCCTGCAACGCCTGCGCCAGCCCGGCCTGCGTGGTCACGGTCTGATAGGTCAGATCATCGGACGGTGCCTGCGCCACCAGGGGCGCCAGCGGGCGTGTCGGATCATCGCCGCCCAGGGCTGCGCCCAGGCCCTGCACCAGCCCCGCAAAGATCAGCAGCACGCCCGCCGCCGCCGTCATCCGCGCGCCCCGTCCGGCGTCGGGCGACAGCCGGTCCAGCGCCCCGAGCGCCACCCCGCAGCCGGTCAGCAGCGCCGCCCACAGCGCCAGCACGACAGGTCCGGGCAGGATGCGCCCCGCCAGCCAGAGGGCCAGTCCCAGAAAGACCACGCCAAAGGCCAGTCTGACCCGCTCCATCCATGCACCGCGCCGGGGCAGGATCGCGGGGCCAAAGGCGCCGACCGCCAGCAGCGGCACCCCCTGTCCCAGCCCCAACGCGAACAGCGCCGCAGCCCCCAGCATCACGTCGCCGGTCTGCGCGGTATAGATCAGCGCCCCGGCCAGCGGGGCGGTCACGCAGGGCCCCACGATCAGCGCCGACCCAAAGCCAAG
This sequence comes from Paracoccus sp. SCN 68-21, assembly GCF_001724535.1. Lineage (NCBI taxonomy): Bacteria > Pseudomonadati > Pseudomonadota > Alphaproteobacteria > Rhodobacterales > Paracoccaceae > Paracoccus > Paracoccus sp. SCN 68-21. The sequence continues at coordinate 45,808 of NZ_MEES01000025.1, forward strand.
CGCCGCCGCCCCGCCCAGAGAGCGCGCGCCGCCGCCCTGGCGCGCGGCAATCCGCGCCTGCCAGGCGGCGGGCATCTGCATCTGGAACAGCCCGAACATCGACAGCGCCAGCACGACGAAGATCGCGGCGATCACCCCGATCGCGACGGGCGATTGCAGCGCCGCCTGCAGGTTCGCGCCCGACCATGCGGCCACCACGCCCAGCAGGCCGAACGCCCCGGCCATCGCCATGACATAGGCCGCGGTCAGCCCCAGCCCCCGCCCCGCGGTCAGCCCCGCCCCCTGCCGGGTCAGCATGCCCGCGACGATGGGCACCATCGGCAGCACGCAGGGCGTCAGCGACAGCAGCAGGCCAAAGCCGAAGAACCCGGCAATGACCAGCACCGCGCCGCCGCGCCCCGCCAGCCCCGCGACGATGCCCTGATCCGGCGCCAGGGTCAGCCCGGAGGAGGCGTCGGTCGCGGGCGCGGCGCCGACCGACGACGACTGCAAGGTGCCCGCATTACCGCCAGACAGGGCGCTCCAGCCCGGAAAGGCGCTGTCGCGGGCGGGTTCGGCGATGACCCGGCCATCCGCGTCCAACATCACCTGCTGGGGCGCATAGCAGATGCCGTCCTGCTGACAGCCCTGCCAATGCAGGGTCACCGGGCCCTGGGGCGCGGGGATGACGGTGGCCAGGGCGGTGCGATAGATCTGATCCTCGCCCATCCAGGGGTCGTCATAGACCTCGCCCGCGGGCAGGGTCAGGGGGATCGGCCCGGCCTCTCCCTCGGCCCGGATCTGGCTGCGATAGAGGTAATAGCCCGGCTGCACGTCCCACGCGACCGCCAGATCGCCCCGGGCGTCAGGCGTCACCGTCAGCGCAAAGGCCAGCGCGGGGTCCAGCGGCGCGGCCCGCGCCGTGACGGCGGCGGGCAGGATCATCAGCGCGGTCAGCACCGCCATAAGAATTCGTGTCATCATGGCGCTGCTACTGGAAAGCCCAGCTTAAGTCAGCCTTAAGGTGGATGCACGAAACCGTCAGCGCGACATCGTGAAAGGACCGCCATGCGTTTGCTGATCGTCGAGGATGACCCGGTCCTGTCGGACGGGCTGCGCGTGGGGCTGGGCCTGTCGGGCTTCACCGCCGATGCGGTGGGCACGCTGGCCGATGCCCGCGCGGCGCTGCGCGACAACGATTTCGCGGGGGTCGTGCTGGACGTCATGCTGCCCGATGGGCTGGGCACGACCCTGCTGGCCGAGATGCGGGCCGCGGGCCAGACCCTGCCCGTGCTGCTGCTGACCGCCCGCGACCGGGTGCGCGACCGGGTCGAGGGGCTGGACGCGGGCGCGGACGATCACTTGGGCAAGCCATTCGATCTGGACGAGCTGGCCGCCCGGCTGCGCGCCATGCTGCGCCGCCATCAGGGCCGGGCGCGCCCGCTGCTGCACTGGAACGGCATCGATCTGGACCCCGCCGCCCTGACCGCCACCCGCGACGGCGCGGCCCTGCGCCTGTCGCGGCGCGAATTCGCCATCCTGCATGCGCTGATCGACCAGCCGGGGCGCATCCTGTCGCGCGCCCAGTTGGAGGAGCGTCTGTATGGCTGGCAGGAGGATGTCGAAAGCAACACGGTCGAGGTCCATGTCCACCACCTGCGCGCCAAGCTGGGCCGTGACGTGATCCAGACGGTGCGCGGCGTGGGATACCGCGTGGCGGGGGCGGGGTGATGTCGATCCGCCTGCGCCTGATCGTCGTGCTGACCCTGGTGACGGGGGTGCTGTGGATGTCGGCGGTGCTGTGGATCGCCGGATCGACGCGCGCGCAGGTCGAACGCGTGCTGGACGCGCGGCTGGCGGAATCGGCCAATATGGTCAGCTCGCTGATCTCGGACCGGCGGATCGCGGTCGAGGCCGAGGGTCCGGCCCGGGTGCCCATGCCCGCCACGGCCGATCTGTCGCGCCAGCTGTCCTGCCAGATCTGGTCGCTGCGCGGCGACCTGATCGGCGCATCCCAGGGCGCCCCCGATGCGCGCATGGCCCTGACCGAGGGGTTTTCGACCACCGTCATCGACGGCGTGCCCTGGCGAGTCTATGCGGTGCGCAACCAGCAGCTGGGGGTGCGGGTGATAGTGGGCGACCGGGTCGACATGCGCGACGGGCTGGTCGCGGGGGTGGTCTCGCGGCTGCTGTGGCCCGCGGCGGTGCTGTTCCCGCTGTTGGCGGGGTTGATTTGGCTGTCGGTGGGGCGGGGCCTGGCGCCGCTGGCGCAGCTGGAGGCCGCGTTGCGCGCGCGGCGTCCCGACGATCTGCGCCCCCTGCCGGATGCCCGCGACCCGCGCGAGATCCGCCCCGTGCGCCGCGCGCTGAACCGTCTGTTCCAGCAACTGGACCAGATCCGGCGGACGGAGCGCGACTTTACCGCCTTTGCCGCGCATGAGCTGAAGACCCCGCTGGCCGGCCTGCGCATCCAGGCGCAGGTGGCGCGCCGGGCCGCCGACGCGGCCACCCGCGACCGCGCGCTGGACGCCATCGCCGTGTCGGTCGATCGCAGCGACCGGATGGTGCGCCAGCTGCTGGAGCTGGCCGCGATCGACCACGAATCCGCCCCGTCAGGCCCGCTGGACCCCGCCGCCCTGATCGCCGAGATCGTGCAGGACGCCCAGGCCCAGGCCAGCGCCGCGCAGGTGCGGCTGGTGGTCCGCGCAGAGCCGCTGGACCCGATTCACGCGCCCCGCGTCCTGATGCACAGCGCGCTGCGCAACCTGGTCGAGAACGCGATCCAGCATTCCCCGCCCGGAGGGCAGGTCACCGTCATGGCCAGTCGTGGGGCGTCGGGGCTGTGCCTGGCGGTGACCGATCAGGGGCCGGGCATCGCGCCGGAGGACCGCCACCGGGTGACGCGCCGCTTTTGGCGGGGGCGGGCGGCAACGGGGCAGGGCAGCGGCCTGGGGCTGGCCATCGTCGCGGCGGCGGTCGCGCATCTGGGCGCCCGGCTGGATCTGGACGCGCCCGATGGCGGGCAGACGGTGCGGATCACCCTGCCGGACCCTGCGCGGCGGTCCTAGACCCGCTACCAGCGCAGCAGGCGTTGCCCGGCCAGGGCACCGATGCCGGTGCCGATCAGGATCGCCAGCCCGTACCAGGTGGTGAAGAACAGCGGCGAATCCTCGGTGCAGTGCAGGGCATAGCCCGCCGCCGTCCCGGCCGCGGCCGCCATGCCGATCAGTGCCCCGGTCCGCGCCGGGCGCAGCGAGGCACCGCGCCGCAGCACGATCAGCCCGGCCAGCGTGGCCGGGGCCGACAGCGCGGTGATGGACAGAAGGCAGGCCGCCGCGCTGTGGCCCAGCAGTTCGGGCAGGATCTGGCCCGACGGCACCTGCACGCCGCGCGCCAGAAACAGCGCCAGCGCCGCCGCCGCGGGCAGGATCAGCAGGCCGGGCCGCACCACCCGCCCCGGCCTGGCCGATCGCAGCGCCAGCACCAGCGCCGGCACCGCCAGCGCCAGGGGCAGCAGCGACTTGGCCAGGATGGCCGGGTCCGCCAGCGCCTGCCCCAGATTGGCGCGCAGGCCGATCAGCCACAGGAACACCCCAAGGCTGATCGTCAGGGCCGCCACGACCGGTCCCGCCAGGCCCCGGGCGGTCAGGGGCGGCGGCGGCGGGCTGGCCGCCAGGCTGCGGATCAGCGCTTCGGTGGAGGGGCGGTGGGTCATTTCATCCTCTCGGCCAGCTCGGCCAGACGTTTCATTGCGCGATGCAGCACGACGCGGGCCGTGCCGGGTGTCACGCCGATACGCGCGGCGGCATCCTCGGTGCTCTGGCCCTCCAGCCGGACGGCGCGGACCAGCGCGGCCGAACGCGCGTCGATCATGCCCAGCATACGGTCGGCATCGCGCGCGGCCAGAGGGGCAGGGCCGGGATCGGCGGCCAGCATCTCTGCCACATCATCCAGCGGCAGATGCAGGCGCCGCCCCCGCCTGCGGAACGCATCGACGACCTTGTGGCGCGCCACCGCATACAGCCAGAACCGCACCGGCCCCGTGCCGTCCCAGGTGCCGCGCTTCAGGTGAATGGCCAGCAGAACCTCCTGCAGGATGTCCTCGTGCAGATCGGGGGGCAGGCCGCGGCCCCGCACGCGGATCAGCCCGCGCAGCCGCGGCGTGACCTGGGTCAGGAACTGCAGAAAGGCCGCGCCGTCCCCCTGGTTGGCGCGGTGCATCAGATCATCCCAGATGCGGTCCTGATCCAGCGCCCCCTCCGTCCGTGATCGCATCACATTAGCCTGCTGGGCCGGGCCAGGGCAATGCCAGGCAAGGGTCTGCGCATCGGGCGTCATCGTGCCCGCGCCTCCAGCCGCAGCATGTGATCCAGCGCCCATCGGCCCGGCCCGTGCACCGCCACCGCCAGCAGCGTGGCCGCCCACAGCCCATGCGTGACCCAGGCCCCCGGATAGACGAAGATCTGGATCACCGCCGTCATCGCCACCAGTCCCATCGCCGTCAGCCGCGTCATCAGCCCCAGCACCAGCAGCACGGGCAGCAGATGTTCCGCCACCGTCGCCATCACCGCCGCCCAATCGGACGGGATCAGCGGCAGCGCGTATTCATGTTCGAACAGGAACCAGGTGGAATCCCGGATGGTCAGCCCGTCGACCTTGGTGCGGCCCGACTGCCAGAAGACGGCAGCCGGGAACAGCCGCAGCATCAGCGCCACGGGGTCGGACGGGATGCGCGCGGGCAGGGCGTTCAGGCGGGCGATCATGGTGCGTGCACTCCGATGATGGCGCCCTGACGCGTCAGCGCGACCAGACGCGGGGTGGGGTCGTGGCCGGGCGGGACGGCGCGGGCCAGGGGGGCGCCCTGCTGCAACGCCTCGATCAGGGCGGCGTCGGCGGGGGGGATCGCCTCGACCGGCACGTCAAAGGCGGGGTCGCGCAGGATCAGTGCGATCTGGGCGCCCTGCGGCAGGGGGGCGGGGGCCGCGCCGGGCTGGTTCATGGCCCAGATTGCCACCGCCGGATGATCCAGCCGCAGCACCGTGACCGAGGGGTGCAGGATCAGCCGCAGGCGGTCCGGATCGGCGCCCGCCAGCGCGGCGGGCGGCAGGGGCGCCGCGTCGGGGGCATGAAAGGCGCGCCCCCGCGCCTGTTCGATGCGCGCGACATCGGCCATGTAGGGCCAGCCCGCCAGCGGCGGGAACCCGGCCAGAAAGGCTGCGAAACCCGCGCCCCATTCGGCCAGCACGGGGCTGCGCGGCGGGTCCACGGCCAGATAGGCCCGCGCCAGCGCGGCGAAGAAGGCCGGTCCCACCAGCCGCGCGATCACCGGGAACCGGGCGGCCAGCGCCTGCCCCAGGCTGACCGCGACGTTGTTGCGATAGACCGCCATGCGCCGCGCCGCGTCGGGCTGATCGGCGATCAGACCCGGCGGCAGGGGCGCGCCCCGCAGGGCTGCGTGAAAGGCCGATTGGGTCGCGTCACGCATGGGTATGCGCCCCGGTCAGGATGCGGTCGGCGCGCGCGGCCTCGGCCGCGAGGACCGGCCAGTCGGGCAGGTCGTTGTCCCATTCCACCAGCGTGGGGCAGGGGCCGATGCGGGCGATCACCTCGGCATAGAGGGACCAGACCGGGTCGGCCACCGCCGCGCCATGGCTGTCGATCAGCAGCGGCCCGCCCGGCAGATCCTCGGCGGCGTGGCCGCCCAGATGGATCTCGGCCACGGCCTGCATCGGGAAATCGGCCAGATAGGCGCGCGGATCGGCGCGGTGATTGGTGCAGGAGACAAAGACGTTGTTCACGTCCAGCAGCAGCCCGCAACCGGTGCGCGCGGCGATGCGGGCCAGAAACTCGGTCTCGGGCAGGGTGGAGGCCGCGAACAGCAGATAGGTCGAGGGGTTCTCCAGCAGCATTTGGCGGCCCAGGGCCTCCTGCACGCGGTCGATATGGTCGCAGACGCGGTCCAGAGTGGCGGGCGTATAGGGCAGCGGCAGCAGGTCGTTGAGGTATTCGGCGCCATGGCTGGACCAGGCCAGGTGTTCGGAAAAGCTCTCGGGCTGATAGCGGTCGCACAGCGCCCGGAGGCGGGCCAGATGCGCACCGTCCAGCGGGCCCTCTCCGCCGATCGACAGGCCCACCCCGTGGACCGAGATCGCGTGATCGGCCCGCAGAGCCGTCAGCTGCGCATGGGGCAGGCCGCCCGCGCCCATATAGTTCTCGGCATGGACCTCGAAAAAGGCGGGCGGGTTCGGATCGCGGCGGATGGCGGCGAAATGCTGGGGCTTGAACCCCAAACCGGCGCGGGCGGGCAGGCGGGTCATGGCATCCTCCGGGGGATGGGGATGGGCGCGACCAGGGCCGCGCCCGTTCGGGACGTGGCGATGGCGTCAGGCGGGCAGGTCGCGCGACAGCGGCTCCAGCGCGGCTTCGCGGGCGGTGCCGTCGGCGGCTGCCGGCAGTTCGGTCGACAGGCAGGTGCCGGTCGGCACCAGCGTCCAGGCGTTGCCCTGATAGTCCACGGTCGAGGTGCCCGCGCAGGTCGTGCCGGGGCCGGCGGCGCAGTCGTTCTGCCCGGCCATCGCGACGCCATAGCATTTCTCCATCTCCTGCGCCTGCGCGGAGGTGGCGGCCATGGCACCCAGGGCGCAGGCCAGAGAGGCCCCGAAGGCCAGGCGGGACGTGAATGCGGTCATGATGTGATCTCCCTGTCGGGGAAGGCCCAATGCCTTCCTGTCTGCCGGATCGCGGCAGGACGGGGATGCGTTACGGCGGGCCCGCGATTTTTTCCGCAGGCCCGGTTTTTTCCGCCAATCCGGCCCGGGCGGTCAGATCGCGCGATACAACGCCAGATCGGGGGCCATCGCCTGACGCAGCGCGGCCTCGGCCGGGTCGGCCAGATGCACGTCGACGCTGGGGGGGACGTTGATGCGCGGCAGTTCGATCGCGCAATCCAGGCGGCCCTCCAGGAAATCGACGAAGCTGTCGATCTGTTCATAGCGGAAGATGCGGTCGACCTGCGCCGCGCCGTTGGTCAGAAACGCGTGCTGGCTGCCGATGCCCAGATCGCGTGGGCCGCCATCCCCGGCATAGCGCGCCGCGAAATCGGCAAAGCTGACGCCGTGCATCGCGTGGTGCGGGTCGTCCTCATCGTCGCGCAGCTTGAACCGGTACCAGCTGCGCAGCCAGTCCACCGGTTCGCGCATCAGGGCCACCGTGGTAAAGTCGTGGCCGGTCTGCGCGGCCAGCCACGGACCCACAAAGCGGCGATAGGTGCCGATATCGGTATGCTTGAGCGCGCCGGGCCGCTGCAGCGCGGCCGAGGCCAGCGATTCCAGGGCCATCTCGATCGCCGTGGACCCGGCTTTGGGCGTCGCCAGAAAGACCAGCCGCTGTTCCCAGAATATCAGCATGACGGTTGCCCGATCCTTGTTGTCGCTGCCCGGGGGGCTGGATAGCGGCCCGACCAGGGCCTGTAAACGCTTTGTTAACCCCTGGCGGGCGATGCTGAGCGTGGCGAATCGTCTATTAACCACAACGTCCTTGAAAACTGGCCAGCGATGGCGCATCTAGTGGTGAACAAGACAAGAACATCCGGTCGGTCGAATGGATTGCCCCGCCCGGAGGGCTGTGAAATAACGTGGGGATCACATGGCACAGGCGAGCATCTTCGACATGACGGACAAACGCGCAGCGGATAAGCAAAAGGCGCTGGACAGCGCCCTGGCCCAGATCGAACGGCAGTTCGGCAAGGGCTCGATCATGAAGCTGGGCAAGGACAATCCCGTGGCCGAGATCGAGTCGACCTCGACCGGTTCTCTGGGTCTGGACATCGCGTTGGGGATCGGCGGCCTGCCGAAAGGTCGCATCATCGAGATCTTCGGGCCGGAAAGCTCGGGCAAGACCACGCTGACCCTGCATGTCGTGGCCGAGGAGCAGAAAAAGGGCGGCGTTTGCGCCTTTGTCGACGCGGAACACGCGCTGGACCCCTTGTACGCGCGCAAGCTGGGCGTGAACCTGGACGAGCTGCTGATCAGCCAGCCCGACACAGGCGAGCAGGCGCTGGAGATCGTCGACACGCTGGTGCGGTCGGGCGCAGTCAGCCTGGTCGTCATCGACTCGGTCGCGGCGCTGACGCCCAAATCCGAGATTGAGGGCGATATGGGCGACATGCAGATGGGCAGCCAGGCCCGCCTGATGAGCCAGGCGATGCGCAAGCTGACCGCCAGCATCGGTCGGTCGAACTGCATGGTGATCTTCATCAACCAGATCCGCATGAAGATCGGCGTCATGTTCGGTAACCCGGAAACCACCACGGGCGGCAACGCGCTGAAATTCTATGCCTCGGTCCGCCTGGACATCCGCCGCACCGGCGCCGTCAAGGACCGCGACGAGGTCGTGGGCAACGCGACCCGCGTCAAGGTGGTCAAGAACAAGGTCGCGCCGCCCTTCCGCCAGGTTGAGTTTGACATCATGTATGGCGAGGGTATCAGCAAGGTCGGAGAGCTGATCGACCTTGGCGTCAAGGCCGGCGTGGTCGAGAAATCGGGCGCCTGGTATTCCTACGGCGATGAGCGCATCGGCCAGGGCCGCGAGAACGCCAAGCAGTTCCTGCGCGACCGCCCCGAGGTGGCCTTTGCCATCGAGGACAAGATCCGCGCCAGCCACGGCCTGGAATTCGGCGTGGCCGAAGGCTCGGAAACCCCCGAGGACGATTCCCTGACGGAATGAGGTCTGCGGCGTCACGCTGACCGAACGGCGCGGGAGCGATCCCGCGCCGTTTTTCGTGGCGATGCGGGCTGTCGCGTGCAGGGGGTTGCTGGACAGGGCTGCGGGCGGGGGATAGACCAAGACCCAAGCCCGGCTTGGCCGGAAACACCCCTGCGATGAAGGCCCGCCATGCCCAGTCTGAATGACATCCGCTCGACTTTCCTTGGTTATTTCGAGAAGAACGGCCACCGCGTCGTGGACAGCAGCCCGCTGGTGCCGCGCAACGACCCCACGCTGATGTTCGCCAATTCCGGCATGGTGCAGTTCAAGAACCTGTTCACCGGGGTCGAGACGCGGGACTATAACCGCGCCACAACCGCGCAGAAATGCGTGCGCGCGGGCGGCAAGCACAACGATCTGGACAATGTCGGCTATACCGCGCGGCACCATACGTTCTTTGAGATGCTGGGGAATTTCAGCTTTGGTGATTATTTCAAGGACCAAGCGATCGCGCATGCCTGGGAGCTGCTGACCAAGGAATTCGGCATTCCCAAGGACCGGCTTCTGGTCACCGTCTATCACACCGATGACGAGGCGGCCGAGATCTGGAAGAAGGTCGCGGGCCTGTCCGACGACCGCATCATCCGCATCCCCACGGCGGACAATTTCTGGCAGATGGGGCCGACCGGCCCCTGCGGCCCCTGCACCGAGATCTTCTTCGATCACGGCGACAAGATCTGGGGCGGCCCTCCGGGTTCGGCCGATGAGGATGGCGACCGCTTCATCGAGATCTGGAACCTGGTCTTCATGCAGAACGAGCAGTTCGAGGACGGGTCCATGCGTGCGCTGGACATGCAGTCCATCGACACCGGCATGGGGTTGGAGCGGATCGGCGCGCTGTTGCAGGGCAAGCACGACAATTATGACACCGACCTGATGCGGTCGCTGATCGAGGCGTCGGCGCAGGCGACCAGCGCGGACCCGGACGGGCCGGGCAAGGTGCATCACCGGGTGATCGCGGATCACCTGCGCTCGACCAGCTTCCTGATCGCGGACGGGGTGATGCCCAGCAATGAGGGGCGCGGCTATGTGCTGCGCCGGATCATGCGCCGCGCGATGCGTCATGCGCATATGCTGGGCGCCCAGGATCCGGTGATGCACAAGCTGGTCCCGGCGCTGGTGCGCCAGATGGGCGCGGCCTACCCCGAGCTGACCCGCGCGCAGGCGATGATCGAGGAGACGCTGCGCTCCGAGGAGACGCGGTTCCGCCAGACGCTGGACCGGGGTCTGAAGCTGCTGGACGACGAACTGGCGCGCCTGCCCGACGGGGCGGATCTGCCCGGCGAGGCGGCGTTCAAGCTGTATGACACCTTCGGCTTTCCGCTGGACCTGACGCAGGACGCGCTGCGCGAAAAGGGTCGCGCGGTACAGATCGAGGGCTTTGACGCCGCCATGGCCGAGCAGAAGCGCATGGCCCGCGCCGCCTGGTCGGGCTCTGGCGAGGCCGCCGATGCGACCATCTGGTTCGAGCTGGCGGAGAAGCACGGCGTAACCGAATTCCTGGGCTATGACACCGAGGAGGCCGAGGGCCAGATCACCGCGCTGGTGATCGACGGCACGGATACCGCCGAGGCGGGCGAGGGCATGAGTGTCGCCATTGTGGTGAACCAGTCGCCCTTCTATGCCGAAAGCGGCGGTCAGGTCGGCGATCAGGGCGTGATCCGGACCGAGACCGGCGCGGCGCGTGTCACGGACACCAAGAAGGTCGCGGGCGTCTTCATCCATCAGGCGCACGTCACGATGGGCACGATCAGCCGCGGGCAGGGCGCGCAGCTGGTGGTGGATCATGACCGCCGCGGCGCGATCCGCGCGAACCATTCGGCGACGCACCTGCTGCATGAGGCGCTGCGCGGCGCCCTGGGCGATCACGTCGCACAGCGGGGCAGCCTGAACGCGCCCGACCGGCTGCGGTTCGATTTCAGCCATAACAGCGCGGTCAGCGCGGATGAGATGGGGCGGATCGAGGCCGAGGTGAACGCCTATATCCGCCAGAACAGCCCGGTCGACACGCGAATCATGACGCCCGACGATGCGCGGGCCCTGGGGGCGCAGGCGCTGTTCGGCGAGAAATACGGCGACGAGGTGCGTGTCGTGTCGATGGGCGCGCAGCCGGGCAGCGGCAAGGGCGCGGATGGCGCGACCTATTCGCTGGAGCTGTGCGGCGGCACGCATGTGGCGCGGACCGGCGATATCGGGGCCTTCGTGCTGCTGGGCGATGCGGCCTCCAGCGCGGGCGTGCGGCGGATCGAGGCGCTGACCGGACAGGCGGCGCTGGATCACCTGCGCGACGCTGACAGCCGGTTGGGCGAGATCGCGGGCATCCTCAAGGCGCAATCCGCCGAGGTGGTGAACCGCGTCCGCGCCCTGGCCGATGAGCGCAAGGCGCTGGCCAACGAGGTCGCGCAGCTGAAGCGTCAGCTGGCGATGGGCGGCGGTGACGAGGCGGAGGAGATCGCGGGCGTCAAGTTCATCGCCCGCAAGGTCGAGGGCGTGGGCGGCAAAGAGCTGGGCGCGCTGGTCGACGAGATGAAGGCCGGTTTGGGCAGCGGCGCGGTGCTGGTCCTGGCAGAGGATGGCGGCAAGGCCACGGTCGCGGCGGGCGTCACGCCTGATCTGACCGGGCGGATCAGCGCGGTGGCGCTGGTCCAGTCAGCTGTTGCCGCACTGGGCGGCAAGGGCGGTGGCGGCCGCCCCGACCGGGCGCAAGGCGGGGCGCCCTCGCTTGCGGCCGCGGAAACGGCGTTCCAGGACGCCCGCAAGATCATCGAGGACAGCAAATGACAGCGCTTTGGATTGCCCATGTGACCGTGACCGACCCTGACGCCTATGGCCTCTATGCCAAGGCGGCGGGGCCGGCGATTGCCGCGCATGGCGGTGTGTTCCTGGCCCGTGCCGGCCGCTATCACGTGCTGGAGGGTGCGGATCGCGCCCGCCATGTGGTCGCGCGGTTCCCCAGCCTTGATGCGGCGGTTGCCTGTTATCACAGCAGTGAGTACCAGGCGGCGCTGGCACATGCCAAAGGCGCCAGCGAACGCGACCTCGTGATCGTGGAAGAGACGCCGCCCCCGTCGGAATAGGTGAATCCTTCAGACTTTCGTGCTAGTCCTGTCACAAAAGAGACGTGAAAGGGGCAGGGCATGTGTCGTTGGGCCGCCTATCTGGGCGCACCGATCTTTCTGGAGGACATCGTCAGCCGGCCGGCGCATTCGCTGATCCGGCAGAGCCAGGGGGCGACCCGCTGCCAGACGCCGGTGAATGCCGACGGGTTCGGCATCGCCTGGTATGGCGAGCGGCCCGAGCCGGGGCTGTATCGCGATGTCATGCCCGCCTGGTCCGACCCGAACCTGCGCAGCCTGGTGGGGCAGGTGCGGTCGGGGCTGTTCATGGCGCATGTGCGGGCCTCGACCGGCACGGCGACCAGTCGCAACAACTGCCACCCCTTTGCCGTGGGCCGCTGGAGCTTCATGCATAACGGCCAGTTCGGCGGCTATGACGGGTTCCGCCGTCATGCGGATGTGCTGATCCCGGATGAGTATTACCCGCATCGCAAGGGCGCGACTGACAGCGAGGCGCTGTTCCTGATCGCACTGGGGCAGGGGCTGGACCGCGACCCCCAGGGCGCGATGGAGCGGGCGTTGGGCCAGCTGGGCGCGCTGGCCCGTCAGCGCGGTTCGGCGCCGCATGTGCGGGCGGCCTGCGCGCTGTCGGACGGGCAGCGGCTCTTTGCGCTGCGCTATAGCAGCGACGATCAGGCGCCGTCGCTGTATCACCGCTGGTCCGAAAGCCGTCAGGGCTGGGCTGTGGTGTCCGAGCCCCTGGAGACGGATGAGACCGACTGGACCGAGGTGCCGCCCGGCAGCTTCTGCACCTTTGAGCAGGACCGGGTCGAGATCACCCGCTTTTGCCCCGAGCCGCTGAGCGCGGCCGCCTGATCAGGGGCGTTCGGTCATCGCGTCGGGGGCCTCGGCCTCGGGCTGGGGCAGGCGCTTGACCTCGGGGTCTATGACCTGTGGGCGGCGGAACACCAGCACGTTGTGATAGATCGTCGTGCGCCCGGTCAGGCCGCTGCGTTCCTCGCTGGGCAGAACGTCGGCGCGCAGGTATTCCCAACCCTCGGCCGCCATGAGGTTCAGCGCCGCCGTCAGCGACAGAGCATAGCGATCGGTGGGGGTGCGCGCCTCACGGGCTTTCTCAGCCTTGGTGGGCGCGGCGATCACGGAATATTCAAAGCGCATGCTGCGGTCCTGTCAAAGGGGTCACAGCCCCAGTTTCTGCGCCACGAGGTCATTGACCGCCGCCGGGTTGGCCTTGCCGCCGGTGGCCTTCAGCACCTGTCCCACGAACCAGCCGGCCAGCTTGGGGTTGGCCTTGGCCTTCTCCACCTGGGCGGGGTTGTCGGCGATGATCTGATCGACCGCGGCCTCGATCGCGCCCAGGTCGGTCACCTGCTTCATGCCGCGCTGGTCCACGATCTGGGCGGGATCGCCGCCTTCGGTCCACAGGATCTCGAACAGGTCCTTGGCGATCTTGCCGGAAATCGCGCCATCCGCGATCAGGTCGATCACGCCGCCCAGCTGTGCGGCCGAGACCGGAGAGGTCGCGACCGACAGCCCCTCCTTGTTCAACCGGCCGAACAGCTCGTTGATGACCCAGTTCGCGGCCATCTTGCCGTCACGGCCACTGGCCACCGCCTCGAAATAGTCGGCATTCTCGACCTCGGCGGTCAGCACGCCCGCGTCATATTCCGACAGACCCATGTCGCGCACGAAGCGGGCCTTCTTCTCATCGGGCAGCTCGGGCATGGAGGCCGCGATGTCGTCCACCCAGGCCTGCTCGATCTCCAGCGGCAGCAGGTCGGGGTCGGGGAAATAGCGATAATCATGCGCCTCCTCCTTGGAGCGCATCGACCGCGTCTCTCCCTTGTCGGGATCGTAGAGACGGGTCTCCTGCACGATGCTGCCGCCATCCTCCAGAATGGCGATCTGGCGCCGCGCCTCATAGTCGATGGCCGCCTGGATGAAGCGCATCGAATTCATGTTCTTGATCTCGCAGCGCGTGCCCAGATGACCGAAATCGCCGGTCTCCTGGAAGCGTTCGTAATCGCCGGGCTTGCAGACCGACACGTTCACGTCGGCGCGCAGGTTGCCGTTCTGCATGTTGCCGTCGCAGGTGCCCAGATAGCGCAAAATCTGGCGCAGCTTGACGACATAGGCAGCGGCCTCTTCGGGGCCGCGGATGTCGGGGCGGCTGACGATCTCCATCAGGGCGACGCCGGTACGGTTCAGATCGACGAAGCTCATCGCCGGGTCCATGTCATGGATCGACTTGCCCGCGTCCTGTTCCAGGTGGATGCGCTCGACCCGGACGCGGCGGGCGATGCCGGGGGCCATGTCGACGATGATCTCTCCCTCGCCCACGATGGGGTGGTAAAGCTGACTGATCTGATAGCCCTGCGGCAGGTCGGGATAGAAATAGTTCTTGCGGTCGAAGGCGCTGCGCAGGTTGATCGCGGCCTTGAGGCCCAGCCCGGTGCGCACGGCCTGGGCCACGCAGAATTCGTTGATGACCGGCAGCATGCCGGGCATCGCCGCATCGACAAAGGCCACGTTGCTGTTGGGTTCCGACCCGAAACGGGTCGAGGCGCCCGAGAACAGCTTGGCGTTCGAGGCGACCTGGGCGTGGACCTCCAGCCCGATCACCAGCTCCCAATCGCCTTTCGCCCCGTGAATCACCTTGGGCTGCGGGGCGGTATAGGTCAGGTCAAGCATGGCGGGCCTCGTCTGGCGGAACGGTCTGGCGGCGGTTTTAGGGCAAGGGCGGGGCATTGTCACGGCCTGCCGACAGGCTGCACGCGAATCAGGCGATTGCCGCTGCAAGAGTTAATTCCGCGTGACCACGGGTCCGAAACCGGCGCGGCCCACGGCCCATCGGCGGAAAACCGTCAGTGCGGACCCGGACCTGCGGCAGGTTCCCGCCGAGGTCATATCCTTCATCTTGCGGCATTTTTTTCTGCCGCTATGGCAGGTGCTGACGAAACAACCCCTTGAGGTCCCGATGCGCGCTGCGCTCTCTCTGGCCGCCCTTGTGCTGGTCGCCGCCTGCTCCACCACGCCCTCCGGCCCGTCCGCGGCCGCCGTCGAGGCGCAGGAAATGGCCCTGACCCAGGCACCCCCGATGCGGTGGGGAGAGCGCAATGGCGCCGACGAATGGACCCGTGCCACTATGGAGGCCCTGGGCCGCGAGGGCGTGACCATGCTGTCCAGCGTGCCCCATGACATCGCCGAGTTCTGCCCCAACTATCGCCAGTTGGCCCCAACGGGCCGCAAGGCGTTCTGGGCGGGACTGCTGTCCGCGGTGGCGCGGCACGAAAGCACCTTCAACCCGCAGGCGGCGGGTGGCGGCGGGCGCTGGATCGGGCTGATGCAGATCGCCCCGGCCACCTGGCGTCATTACGGCTGCGACGGCAACATCCGCGACGGGGCCGACAATATGGCCTGCGCGGTCAAGATCGCCTCGCGTCAGGTCGCGCGGGACAATGCCGTGGCGCGTGACGGCAGCGGCTGGCGCGGCGTGGCGCGGGACTGGGCGCCGATGCGCAGCCCCAAGAAGCGCGCCGATATCGCCGCCTGGACCTCCAGCCAGAGCTATTGCACCGCCGAAAGCTGATCCGCCCGCAGGGCGATGGGGGCCGCCGGCATGACCGGCGGCTTTTTCATGCGCCGCTCAGCGCAGCGCGGCCAGGATGCGCGCCCAGGATCGGGCACCCTTGGCAAAGCTTTCGACGTCGTATTTCTCATTCGGCGAATGGATGCGGTCGTCGTCGCGCGCGAACCCGATCAGCATCGAATCCATGCCCAGCAATTCCTTGAAATCGCCCGCGATGGGGATCGATCCGCCCGCCCCGATGAACGCGGCCTCCTGGCCCCATTCCTCGGTCAGCGCCTGTTTCGCGGTGCCGAAGGCCGGGTCGCCGATGTCCATGACGCTGGCCGGGCTGGCCCCGTGGTCGTGGAAATCGACGCGGCAATCGGCGGGGACAAAGCGGCGGACGTGATCCTGGAACGCCTGGCGCACCGCCGCTGGGTCCTGCGTGCCGGTCAGGCGAAAGCTGACCTTGGCGCGGGCCATGGCGGGCAGCACGGTCTTGAACCCGTCACCGGCATAGCCGCCGGCGATGCCGTTGATCTCAGCCGTGGGCTGGTTCCAGACCATCTCCAGGGCCGTGCGCCCGCGTTCGCCGATGGGGTCGGACAGGCCCACGCGGCCCAAGAAATCGCCCGCATTGAAATTCAGCGCCTGCCAGTCGCGCGCCAGTTCGGGCGACAGATCGGCCACGCCGTCATAGAAACCGGGCAGGGTGACGCGGCCGGTGTCGTCCTTCAGCGCGGCCAGCGCCTGCGCCAGGATCATGATCGGGTTGGCCGCCAGCCCCCCGAAGCTGCCCGAATGCAGGTCCCGATCGGCGGCGTGGACCACGACCTCCTGCCCGACCAGGCCGCGCAGCTGGGTGGTGATGGCGGGGCGCCCGTCGGCATGGCGCGACGTGTCGCAGATGATCGCCAGATCGGCCCGCAGATCGCCCGCATGCGCCTGGAGGAAGGGGCGCAGCGACGGAGAGCCGGATTCCTCCTCTCCCTCGAACAGCAGGATCAGGTCGCTGGGCAGGCTGCCATGCACGGCCTTCCAGGCGCGGAACGCCTCGACGAAGGTCATCAGCTGCCCCTTGTCGTCCGAGGCGCCGCGCGCGCGGATCACCCGGCCCTGGGGCGTGTCCTCGATGGCCGGGTCGAAGGGCGGGCGGTTCCACAGCTCCAGCGGATCGACGGGCTGCACGTCATAATGGCCATAGAACAGCAGCGGCCGCGCGTCGCCCGGTTGGCTGCGGGCGGTGACCATCGGGTGGCCCGGCGTGACGTGGATCTGCACGTCAAATCCCAGGGCGTCCAGATCGGCCGCCAGCCATTCCGCCGCGCGGCGCACGTCGACCGCATGGGCCGGGTCGGTCGAAATCGACGGGATTCGAAGAAAATCGGACAGACGCGCCAGCGCCGCGTCCAACCCCTGGTCCAGATGCGTCAGGATGTCCCCAACTCTTGCGTCAAAGCCCATGATTCCTACCTCTTGCAGTGCGCATGACAGGTATTTGCCTGCGTCTTTCGTCGAATTGCGACGTTTTCGGCCTGTTTTTTTCGCGCCTTGACCTCTATCAAGGCAAACAGCGCGCGGTCGGAGAATGATCGCACCCAGCCAGCTACGCAAGGGATCGCCCGCAATGAAGTATGACGCCGCCCTGGACAAGGCCCTGTCCCGCCTGCACGAGGAAGGCCGTTATCGGACCTTCATCGATATCGAGCGGGCCAAGGGTCGCTTTCCCCAGGCTGTCTGGAACCGCCCCGACGGAGAACGGCAGGACATCACCGTGTGGTGCGGCAACGACTATCTGGCCATGGGCCAGCATCCGGCGGTCCTGTCCGCCATGCACGAGGCGCTGGACGCCACCGGCGCCGGTTCGGGCGGCACCCGCAACATCAGCGGCACCACCGTCTATCACAAGCGCCTTGAGACCGAGCTGGCCGATCTGCACGAGAAAGAGGCCGCGCTGGTCTTCTCATCGGCCTATATCGCCAATGACGCGACGCTTTCGACGCTGCCCAAGCTGTTTCCCGGCCTGATCATCTATTCCGATGAGCTGAACCACGCCTCGATGATCGAGGGGATCAAGCGCAATGGCGGCGCCAAGCGCATCTTCCGCCACAACGATCTGGCCCATCTGCGCGAGCTGATGGCTGCCGACGATCCCGACGCGCCCAAGCTGATCGCGTTCGAATCGATCTATTCGATGGATGGCGATTTCGGCCCGATCAAGGGGTTCTGCGACCTTGCCGACGAATTCGGCGCGCTGACCTATCTGGACGAGGTTCACGCCGTGGGCATGTATGGTCCGCGCGGCGGTGGCGTGGCCGAGCGTGACCGCCTGGCGGGCCGCATCGACATCATCAACGGCACGCTGGGCAAGGCCTTTGGCGTCTTCGGCGGCTATATCGCGGCCAGCGCCAAGATGTGCGATGCGATCCGCTCCTATGCGCCGGGCTTCATCTTCACGACCTCGCTGCCGCCTGCGGTGGCCGCCGGGGCCGCGGCCTCCATCGCGCTGCTCAAGACCGCCGAAGGGCAGGAATTGCGCGATGCCCAGCAGCTGCATGCCCGTATCCTTAAAACGCGGTTGAAATCGTTGGGCATGCCGATCATCGACCATGGCAGCCATATTGTGCCGGTGCATGTCGGCCATCCGGTTCACTGCAAGGCACTGTCGGACATGTTGCTGCGCGATTACGGCATCTATGTCCAGCCGATCAACTTCCCGACCGTGCCGCGCGGCACGGAGCGGCTGCGCTTCACCCCGTCTCCGGTGCACGATCCCAAGCAGATCGACCATCTGGTGCGGGCAATGGATGCGCTATGGTCGCATTGCGCGCTGAATCGCGCCGAATTGAGCGCGTGATTCAATCGGGGCGTGAACGCCTCTCGCCTGCGTGATAACCTGCAGTTAAAGAAGCTGTGGCATCGTCCGATTCGGCGGGTGCACATAACAGGCGGATGGGGCATAGGCGATGAGCAGGCTGCGGGCACATGACCCGGCAGAAGAGTTCGTGCAGGTTGGGGATGCCGGTCATTTCCCTGACGACGACACGCGTTTGGGCGATCTGATGCGCGGAGAGCGCGCGACGCTGGGCAAATCGCTGCTGGACGTCCAGCGCGAATTGCGCATTCGCGCGTCCTATGTCGCGGCGATCGAGAATTGCGACATCTCTGCCTTTGACACGCCCAGTTTCATTTCCGGCTATGTGCGGTCCTACGCACGGTATCTGGGCATGGACCCCGACTGGGTGTTCCGCCGGTTCTGCCAGGAATCGGGGTTCCAGCCGACGCATGGCATGGCCCCGTCGGCTGCCGGTCCCAAGCCGGGTCGCCGCCCTTCTGACCCGGCTGAGGCCCTGGCCAATCCCCGCGCGCTGTTCATCCCGCAGGAGCGCAGCTTCTGGTCCGAGATCGAACCGCGCGCCATCGGTGCCATCGCCGTGCTGATGATGCTGATCGGCGGTCTGGCCTATGGCGGATGGGCACTTCTGCAGGAGGTTCAGCGTGTGACCCTGTCGCCGGGCGATGACGTGCCGACGGTGGTGGCCGATCTGGACCCGACCAGCGGCGCCGGGCTGTCCGACCCGGCCATCGACGGCGCGCAGGGCCGCGATCTGGCCCGCACCCTGCCGCAGCCCGAGGCAATGGATCGCCTCTATCGCCCGCAGATCCTGGAGGCGCCGGTCCTGACAGCGCGCGACGGCCCCATCGCGGCCATCGACCCGGGCCTGCTGGAAAGCCAGCCGACCATCGACGAGGTCATCGCCTCGGCCGGACAGATCACTCAGGTGCCCCTGCCGCAGAACCCGCTGGCGCAGCAGACCGGCGTCGCCCAGGCCCCCACCGCGACGCCCGGCGACGTGGGCCCGCTGCAGACCGCCCAGGCCCCCGCCGCCGAAGGGCCGGTGCGCACGCTGGCCCCCGCCGCGCCGGGGCTGGAGCTGCTCTCGGTGCGCCCGGCCTGGGTGCGGGTGACCTCGGCCGAGGGGACGGTGCTGCTGGAGAAGATCATGGATGCGGGCGAACGCTTTGCCCTGCCGCCGCTTGAGCAGCCGCCCGTCCTGCGCACCGGCAATTCCGGCGCGGTCTATTTCGCGGTGGACGGCCAGACCTATGGTCCGGCCGCACCCGGCGCGCAGGTCGTCAGCGGGATCGAGCTGTCGGCGACCAGCCTGCCGGAACGCTTTGCCGTGGCCGACCTGGGCGCGGACCCGGAGCTGGCGCAGATGATCGCCGTGGCGCAGATCCTCTCGACCGGGAGCGCCGAGACCGGCACCGAATAAGCGCGCCCTGCGCGGATGCGGCCGGTCCCCGGGCAGGGGGCCGGCCGTTTCGTATTCAGCCCCGCCAGGTCCGCTCCAGCAGGCCGATCCAGTTGTCGCACGCGATCTTGCGGATCAGCGCCTCGCCATAGCCCGCCCGCCGCATCGCGTCGATCAGCCGGGGCAGGGCCGCCACATCGGGCAGGTCGCGCGGCATCAGCGCCCCGTCGAAATCCGAGCCGAGCGCCACGCCCTCCTCTCCCAGAATGGCCATCAGGTGGTCCAGATGGCGGATCATCACGCCCAGATCCTCCAGCGGCAGCCGCCGCCCGTCGGGCCGCAGAAAGCTGGAGGCAAAGTTCAGCCCCACCAGCCCGCCGCTGTCGGCAATCTGGCGCAGCTGGCGGTCGGTCAGGTTGCGGCTGCTTTCGCAGATCGCATGGACGCCGCTGTGGCTGGCGACCAAGGGGGCGTCCGACAGGCGGGCGACGTCGTTGAACCCGGCCTCGTTCAGATGCGACAGGTCCAGCATGATGCCAAGGGCGTTGCATGCCCGCACCAGCGTGCGCCCCTGCGGGGTCAGCGCCTTGCCCCGGTCGGGCGACGACGGATGGGCAAAGGGCACACCGTGCCCGTAGTGCGTGGGACGCGACCAGACCGGCCCCAGGGATCGCAGCCCGGCCCGGTGCCACAGGTGCAAGGCATCGGGGTCGCTGATCGCCTCGGCCCCCTCCATGTGCATGATCGCGGCGATCCGACCGGCGGCGATGGTCGCGCGCAGCCCCGCCGCGTCGCGCACGATGTCCAGCGTGCCGGTGCGCTCCAGCGCCAGCAGGGCGGCGGCCTGGGCAAAGGCATGGGGCAGGGCCGCGTCGGGATGGATCGCCGGGGGCAGGGGCAGATCGAAGGGCGGGTTCTCCATCGCGTGCACCGCCGCGTGATCGGTCAGGCCCGCGGGCGAGGGTACCCAGATGGCAAAGAACCCGCCCACCATGCCCCCCGCCTTCAGGCGCGGCAGGTCCATGTGCCCCTGGCCGTCACCCTCCAGCCACAGCCGGGCGGCATGCGGTCCTGCCGCCGCCACGCGCTGCAGGAAATCATTGTGGCCGTCGAATACGGGGATCATGGCAGGTCCTTTGCGTCGAATAGGCTACAGGATGCACATCGTGCAGATGCCCGCAATGGTGCTTTGTCCTCTGAGGGTTGCGGGTTAGGCTGGTCCGGCAGTCCGCCAGCGAAAGGCCAGCCCATGCCCAGGATCACGTCCGATTTCGACGGTCAGACCGTCATCACCACCTTCGAGGTCACGCCCGGCAGCGCGCATGACGTGCTGGACCTGCTGACCGAGGCCTGGGCGCAGGTCATCAGCCGGCGCGAGGGCTGCCTGGGCGGCGCGATCCATCTGAACGACGCGCAGACCCGCATCGCCACCTATTCGCAATGGCGCGACCGCCGCGATTACCAGGCGATGCTACGCGACCCCGAGATGCGTCGCCGCAACCGCGAGATCCACGCAATGTGCAAATCCTTCGAGCCGGTGATGTACGAGGTTCAGTCCGTCCATCCCTGATGCTGCATCCGCAGAAACTTGATGCAATCGGCGGCGTTGGTCCCTAGGCTGGGGCAAACGCGGGGGATTAGCGCATGGCAGGTCGGATCATCACGGTGGCCCAGCAAAAGGGCGGATCGGGCAAGACGACGCTGGCCGTCAATCTGGCCGTTTGCCTGCACGCGCGCGGGCATTCCGTGGCGCTGGTCGATACCGACCCGCAGGGCAGCATGGGCCGCTGGTTCATGGAGCGGATGGAACGCAAGGGCGAGGACGAGGCGCTGGATTTCTCGACCTCGTCGGCCTGGGGGGCCAGCTACGAATCCGAAAAGCTGAGGAAGCGGTTCGATTTCGTCATCATCGACACGCCGCCCAAGATCGACAGCGACCTGCGCCCTGCGTTGCGTGTGGCCGATTTGGTGGTGGTGCCGGTGGCGACCAGCCATGTCGATCTGTGGGCGACCGAAGGCGTGCTGGATCTGGCGCGGCGCGAAAAGGCCGCGGTGCTGGTGGTGCTGAACCGCACGCGCCCCGGCACCCGCCTGTCGGTCGAGGTCGCCGAAAAGGCCGCCGAACTGGGGGCCGATGTGGCGGCGACGCAGGTGTCGAACCGCGTCGCCTATGCCGAGAGCCTTGGCCAGGGCTTGGGCGCGATAGAGCGTCCGAAGGGCCCCGCTCAGGCCGAGATGGCCGCCCTTACGGACGAGATCCTGGCCCGGATGGGCTGACCGGCCTCAGCGGCAGAGGCGCTCGGACTGGGCGGCAAAGTTGCGATAGCGGGCCCAGAAGGCGTTGTCGGCATCACGCTTGGAGGTGCGGACCTCCTGGGCGCGGTGCGGGTCGCGGAAGAACCGCGCGGCCTGGCGCTGGTCTGACCGCGACAGGGTCTGGTTCGCCACCTGCTGGATGCAACCGCACAGCGGCGCGTTGCCCCGCGCGCGGTCCGACCGGACGCAGGCGGTGTCGATGGGTCCGGCCATGGCCAGCGGGGCGGTCATGACGATCGCGGCGGCCGCGATCACGAATCGGTTCAGCATGGACTGTCTCCTCGATATGCCTCGGATGGCCGCGTGCCGGTTGGTCCGGTTCTTTCCGCCTTGGCCGATCCGGCGATCCTAGCAGCAAGCGGCCCGCCGCTCAATCGCGCAGCGCAGGGCCGGTGCGATCAGGTGGCGGGAAGCCGCGCGGCGGGAAAGCCCGCGGCCTGCAGGACGGATGCGGCGCGATCGGGGTCCAGCCCCTCGACGGTGACGCGCTTTTGGGGCAGATCGACGGTGGCGCGGCCGCCGCGATCGTCATGACCGCCCCGCTGGCCATGGCCGGACCCATCGACACCGCCTGCGTCCGGTCGGACCGCGCGCGGGGCAACCGCAAGAGGAGATGCAGATGACCCGGTTCGACGCCATCGGTCTGGATGCCGATGACACCCTGTGGGAAAACGAGACCTTCTTTCGCGTGACCGAGGCCGAATTCTGCGCCCTGCTGGCCGACCACGGCGACCCCGAGACCATCGCCACGCGGCTTTATGACACCGAGAGCGCGAACCTGGTGCGCTATGGCTATGGCATCAAGGGGTTCATGCTGTCGATGGTGCAGACCGCGATCGAGCTGACCGACGGGCGCATCGAGGGCCGCCAGATCGCCCGCATCCTGGATCTGGGCGCCGAGATGCTGGCCCATCCCGTCACCCTGCTGCCGGGGGTCGAGGCGGCGCTGGACGCAATGGAGGGGCGGCGGCTGATCCTGATCACCAAGGGCGACCTGATGGATCAGGAGCGCAAGATCGCCGCGTCCGGCCTGGCCGAGCGATTCGCCGCCGTGCAGATCCTGGCCGACAAGACGCCCGAGGCCTATGCCCGCGTGCTGATGGGGCAGGGGGTCGAGGCTGCGCGGTTCCTGATGGCGGGCAATTCGATGCGCAGCGACGTGATCCCGGTGCTGGAGCTGGGCGGGACGGGGGTGTTCATCCCCCATGATCTGACCTGGAGCCATGAGCATGCCGAGGCGCCCGATCATCCGCGTCTGCATCAGCTGCCCGACATGGGCGGGCTGCCCGCGCTGATCGCGCGGCTGGAGGGCGGGGCGTGACCGATAACGGGCGCGCCGCGCTGTTCATGTCGGGCTCGATGGCGATGTTCGCCATCGAGGATGCCTTCCTCAAGGTGCTGACCCGGACCATGCCGGTCTGGCAGTTGCTGGCGATGGTGGGGGTTATCGCGGGCGCGGCCTTCTGGCTGCGGCTGGCGCGGCGGGGCGGTCGGCTGTGGACGCGTGATCTGATGCACCCGATGGCGCTGCTGCGCAATGCCGGAGAGATCGTGGGCGCGATCTGCCTGGTGACAGCGCTGGCGGTGGGCGATCTGGCGGTGACATCGGCGATCCTGCAGGTGCTGCCGCTGACGCTGGTGCTGGGGGCGGCGCTGTTTCTGGGCGAAAAGGTCGGCTGGCGGCGCTGGCTGTCGGTGGCGGTGGGGTTCGCGGGGGTGCTGCTGATCCTGCGGCCGGGGACGGCAGCCTTCCAGCCCGCGATGCTGTGGGCGGTGGCCGGGGTCGCGGGGCTGACCCTGCGCGATCTGGCCACGCGGCGCATCCCGGCGGGGGTGGCGTCGGACCAGCTGTCGGCATCGGCCTATGGGGCGATGGTGCCGGCGGGCTGGTGCTGGGGGCGCTGGCGGGGCCCGCGCCGATGATGCCGGGCGCGGTCGAGGGCGCGCTGCTGGCGGGGACGGTCGTCTTTGGCGTGGTGGGCTATGCTACACTGGTGGCGGCCTCGCGTCTGGGCGAGGCGTCGGTGGTGGCGCCGTTCCGCTATACGCGGCTGGCATTCGCGCTGGTGGTGGCGGCGGTGATCTTTGGCGAGCGGCCTGATGCCGCGACGCTGGCGGGGGCGGCGCTGATCGCGCTGGCGGGCGGCTATGCGATGTGGCGCGAGGCGGGGTTGCGCCGGGCGCGCAAGCCGGTGGAC